>CAMAXD010000176.1 GCA_945861975.1 Candidatus Kuenenia stuttgartensis
AAAATCCGAAGATGACGACGCAACAGCGAAGACTGATTCGGAGTCAAAACCAGCCAAAGGCGCAAAGCTGCCAGCGGAGAAACCGCCAGCCGAGAAACCGAAGCTGTTGGCCTCATGGGAATCCGACCAGTCGTGTCTTGCGGTGCTGCGATCCAGCCTTGAGCCGGACGCTGATGTGGCCACGCTGGAGTGGCATTCGAGCGATGCGCAGATCATGCTGGCTGCGGCAGGAGTGCCTATCTTTTCCGGGTTCTGGAACTGGTCCGTACGTGTCGATGACGTGGCAGTCCCCGCACCAACGACCTGGAAATGCAGTTGCTGGTTCCTCGATCCTGAAACCGTCTTTGTGGAAATTGAAGGTGAAGATTCGGCCGCAATCAAACGCGTGCGACAGGTCCTGCTGGCTCCTCATGATCGCTTCGCCATTCTGACTGACAGCGTGACCTGCAAAGATCCGAATCGTAAAGTGCAACTGGTCACTTCACTGCCTCTGACCGACGGCAGTATCTGTGCGATAGACTCGGTGACGCGGGAAGTCAACATTCTGGTCGGATCACGTTCGGTGAGAACATTTCCGGTCTGGATGGAAGATGACCGCATTCAGCATACGCTTGGCAGCTATCGCGAACATGATGGCCAGTTGGAACTGTCTGGCATAGGGCGTGGTGGAGTTACGCTGCCTCTGGCTCTGGACTGGCATCCTCGTCGAGTCGATTCACCCGCCGACTGGGCCCGCCTGACGGTGACCGAATCTCGCCGCATTGTGCATGAAGACGAAGCTGCTGGTTACCGAGTTCGTATCGGTGATCATCAGGTTTTGATCTATCGCAGTCTGGTGGCCGGTAAGGAGAGTCGAGCAGTGCTCGGGCTGCACACGTGGGACGAATCCGTTTATACTCGGGTGCCCAACAAACCGGGGCCGCTGGAGCCTTTGGTGGAAGTTGAATCGCCAGAATAACCGGCGATGAACATCTCTGACAGAAGTGTTATTCAACGGGACAGCCATTGTGTGGACACTGCATATTGCTTCAGCCGATTGAGATTGCTCATTTGCGTGAATTCGTGTCCATTCGCGGTTAAGAACATCAATTAGCGAAAATCATTGGTTGCGGTGCCGATGAAATCGCAGCGGCACGCAAGCCCGCGGTGTTGGGAATCTGTGTGCACATTATTCCTGTTACGCAGTGCGTTCGAACAACTCCGTGGCGACATTGCCAAAGATGTCCGTGAGTCGGAAGTCACGACCCGCATGGCGGAACGTCAACCGCTTATGATCAAGCCCGAGGGCGTACAACAATGTGGCATGTAAGTCATGCATATGCATCGGGTTTTCGACGGGATGAAATCCGAAATCATCCGTCGATCCATAAGTCAGTCCGCCTTTGACACCGCCGCCAGCCATCCACATCGTGAAAGCCGCCGGATGGTGATTCCGGCCGTCACCGTTCTCCACCGTTGGCGTTCGCCCAAATTCTGAGCCCCAGACCACCAGCGTGTCTTCCAGCATTCCTCGTTGGTGCAAATCGGTTAACAATCCTGCGATGGGCTTGTCGACCTGCGCACATTCTTTAACCAGGCCTTCGTTATTCTTTGTGTGATGATCCCACGTATAATCCGTTGACACCTGAATGTAGCGAACGCCTTTCTCGGCAAACTTGCGAGCGAGCAGACATTGACGAGCGAAGTTGTCGGTCGGCTGAGCGTCCACGCCATACAGTTTCAATGTCTCCGGAGATTCATCCGCCAGACTCAGAATCTGCGGCACCGTCGACTGCATCCGATACGCCAGTTCATAGCTGGCAATTAAACCCTCGATACCCTGATCTGCCACGGACTTCTGGAGATGCTGCTGATTCAACGCCTGAATCAAGTCCAGTTGCTCTCGCTGAGCAGACCGATCGATTTTCGGATTGGAAATATTAGCCATCTTTGCATTGGCAATCGGAGTTTCTGCAGACCCGATCGCGGTGCCCTGATGCACGGCCGGAAGAAATGCACTGCCATAATTCTGAACTCCGCCGTGTCCTCGCGGAGGGGAAATGGTGACGAACCCAGGCAGGTTTTCGCTTTCTCCACCAAGCCCATAACTAACCCACGCACCAACGCTGGGACGGACGAGATTTGATTTGCCCGTGTGCAGATTCAGTAGTGCTTCGCCGTGCGCGGATCCGTCGGTATGCATGGATCGAATAACACACATGCGGTCGGCGTGCTTTGCGACATTCGGAAACAACTCACTGATCCAGACGCCGCCTTGACCGTGCTGCTGATACTTGAACGGCGACCCCAGAATGGTTCCGCCGGGAGGCTGCTTGCCACCAAACGCCTCCGGAGTAACCGCCTTACCTGCAAAGTCGTTGAGACGCGGCTTGTAGTCGAACAGATCCACATGACTCGGTCCGCCCCACATAAACAGAAAGATCACTCGCTTCGCCGACGCGGCAAAATGCGGAAGCCGATCAACACTGTTCATCGACGCAGCGCCTGCCTGCAGCGTGGCCTGTCCAGCCATCGCGGCAAGTCCCACCTGCGCAAACCCAGCCGCACTGCGCGCCAGCATTGCGCGGCGATTGAAGGAGTTATAGAAGTTGAAGCAGTTCATTTCTTACTCCACATACTGAAATCGGCTTGAGGCAAACAAGGCGTGACAAGCCATTGCCAGTGCTTTCAACGACGCTTCCGCATCTCCGGCCGCCTGCAAACGTGATTCCGTCTGCTGCAGGTAGGAAAGCAGAGCCTGTTGCTCATTGTCGTTTGCACCATCGCTCACAATCAACTGAAACATCCGCTGAATGCGAATCTCCATCGGCTGGCCGGTGGTTTCTAACAGAATTCGCCGAGCAGTGATCTCCGCGGTGGCCATCACCATCGCATCGTTCAGCATAAACAAACCCTGGATTGGCACGGTGGTTTTGGGACGAGCTCCCGTGGTTGTGTGAGGATTTGTAAAGTCAAACGCTTCAAAGATCTCCGGCAGATCATTACGAATCACCGGCAGATAAACACTGCGACAATTGTAGTCAGTTTTTCGCCGCACCGGATTGCTTCCGACAGCGGTCGCCTGATCGCCTAAATACGAAACGGTCGACTCCATTGGCGATAATTCCAGAGTTCCAGCCGCGGCCAGCATGGCATCACGTAATGACTCCGGATCCAATCGCCGGCGAGTGGCTCGCCACAACAGGATATTCTCGGGATCTGTGTCCGAATTGGCAGGCTCATAATGACTGCTCAAAGCAAACGTGCGACTCAGCACAATTTTGCGAATCAGCTTCTTGAATGACCAACCGTCCTGAATCAGCTCACTGGCCAGATAATCCAATAGCTCCGCATGACTGGGTGTTTCTCCCGTCCGACCAAAGTTGTCGACCGTGCGCACAAGTCCACGTCCCAGCAGGTGATGCCAAATCCGATTCGCCTGAACTCGCGCCGTCAGTTGTCCCGATCGACGCGAAGCATCTGTCAGCCACTGGCTGAACTCAATACGACCACTCTGCTTTTCCGGCAGCGGAGTTATCGCGTCATCGCAAAGAACCTGCAGGAATCCTCGTGGCGTCGTTTCGCCGGGAGCATCAAACTTGCCCGCGATGCGAATCGTTTCGTTGATCGGCGTTTCCAGATCCATCGGCATCATCGCGCGCGGAGGAATCTGCGGAGGATTGGCGAGCAGCCCCTGCAGTTCCTTCAGCAATGCTTCCTGAGCGGCCAGGCGAATGTCTTTGGGCTGTGAAGCGTCTTTAGCGGCCTCGGCAAATCCATCGGCATCAGAGGCCAGCTTTGCTGCAACCGCCGTTTCATCAGCTTGCTTCAGAATCTCAAATACCGCTTTGACCTTTTCCATCCGAGCGTTAAGTCCCGGACGTTCTCGCCAATAGGTTTCGTACGCAGTATTCAGCTGATCGCCCTGTTCTCCAAGCCCTGCCAGTCGCTCCATGACGCGCTGTTCTCCGAGCATATAACGCTGCTCCATGACTTTCGTCGAAGTCAGGATACCGGTCATGGCGTAGTAGTCCGCCGTAGGTATCGGATCGAACTTATGATCATGACATCGCGCACATCCCACAGTCTGTGCGAGGACAGCTCGACCAATGGACTCAAGCTGCTCATCGGCCACGTCCATTCTCTGTCGGTCTGGATTAACACCCAGCAGCACCTTCGGTCCAACGACCAGAAACCCAGCGGCAATTCGCTGCCGATCCCGTTGGTCGAGCGTTTCATAAGGCAGTAAATCGCCGGCCAATTGCTCCAACAAGAATCGATCAAACGGCATATCTAAGTTCACCGCATCAATCACCCAATTGCGATAACGCCACGCTTCACGGAACAAGAAGTTTTCATCAAGCCCATTGGAATCCGCATACCGCGCGAGATCGAGCCAATGCCGTCCCCAACGCTGACCGAACTGCGGAGAAGCCAACAGCTCATCCACCAGACGTTCCATCGCCTGCGGAATCGGCAACTCCCCAAACTGCTGAATCTGAGTTTCCGTCGGTGGCAGTCCGACGAGTTGAAAACATGTACGACGAACTAACTCAATCGCCGCAGCATCGGCCACCGGATGTAGGTTCTCAGCCTCCAACTTCGCCAGCACAATTCGGTCAATGTCTGAACGAGCCCACTCCTGATCCTGAACGGCTGGAACCATTGGCCGAGTCAGTGGCAGAAACGCCCAATGACGTTTTCCCGCGATCGGATCTGACGGATTCTCAATGACATTCGCATGAGCCGTCGCCGGAGCCGGCGCGCCCATCTTGACCCATGCATCGAACTTGGCGATGTCCTCATCGTTCAGTCGTTCCGTTGGCGGCATCAACAGATCCGGATCGTTGTAATGCACAGCCCTGATCAGCAGACTGGCGTCAGGATCACCCGCCACAACCGCAGCACCTCGATCACCACCACGCATCCATGCGTCCGGCGAATCCAATAAGAGCCCGCCTTCCTGTTTTCCGGCCTTGATCGAATGACAAGCATAACATCGCTGGACCAGCAGCGGACGAATATGCGTTTCAAACCAGGCGATTCCATCGGCTTCAGGTTTTTCCGCAGCAGCGGTTTCCTGCGCCAACGCGATTGAATCCATCGATACGACAAGAAGAAGAATGAAGATTGCTCGAGAACACATCTGTGAATCGATTCAGGAAAATATTCGGCCGGCGTGGCATCTCAGACCAGGACCTTTACGGAACAACAATGCATCGAAACCCGGTATGAAAGGCGCCGGTGTCTTCTTCGCCTTTCATGCGAGCTGTCACGCGATAACCAACACAGTATTGATCGCTGCACATGAACGATCCACCGCGCTGAACGCGCTTAATGATATCTGGTTCCTGTGGGTCGAGGCTGGACGTGGGGCCGGGAGGATTGTGGGTGGGACTCTCTGAATAATACTCGAGCTGATAGTAATCTGCACACCATTCCCAGACGTTGCCGGAAATATCGAACAGACCGTAATCATTGGCCGGAAAACTTCGGACCGGGGCCGTACGAGTAAACCCGTCTTCTCCGGTGTCTTCAACGGGAAATTCGCCCTGCCAGATATTGTGCAGCCATTCTCCGTCAGGATTCCGTTCATTGCCCCACGGGTAGCTTTCTTTGGAGTGTCCACCCCTCGCCGCATATTCCCATTGTGCTTCTGTCGGGAGTTTTTTACGGGTCCATTTGCAGTATTCCTGAGCATCCAGCCAACTGACATGAACGACCGGATGACCCATGCGATCTTCGAGATTGGAATTCGGGCCCTCAGGATGTTTCCAGTCCGCTCCGGGCACATACTGCCACCAACTATAAGCACCTTTAGCCGGATCGATTTCTTTGCGACTTGCCAACTGCAGACTACAAATCGAACCTGGCTTATTGAACTCCGGCAGGATCTCGACATTCTCCAGCCCCGAGCCAGGCTTAATGCTTCGCAGTTCAGGAGCACGTTCGGCGGTGGTGACGTAGCCCGTCGCATCGACGAAGGCCTTAAAATCCGCATTCGTCACTTCCGTGGAATCCATCCAGAAGCCGTCAAGCTCGACTTCATGCGGAGGAAACTCATCCGGCACCGTGTCGATTTCTCCCATCATAAACTTACCGGCCGGAATCCAGACCATGCCTTTGAAGCGAGGATCCTCAGAGACCACAGGCGGCTTGGTGCCTCGCTGAGTAGTTGTCGTCGACTTCTCCGCACCCTGCGTGTTACCCGCGTTTTCAGAGTTCGCAGTGCCTTGAGCGTTGTCTGCGCTTGCAACATTATCTGATGGGGCTGAGTCTGTTCGCGCGCTCAACGTCAGAGCGGCCACCAGGCTCAGTACTGCCAACAAGAAAACGCTCGCGGCCAGAACAGGGTTTTTCATGATGGGCACTCACGAAACAGAAACCGACGCAATCGAAATCTGACATCACGTCGAAAGCGGCAGCAGCTTGCGAAGGGTTGAGACGGCTCGAGAAACATCGTCTGCTCGTTGATCACCGCCCGTCCGTTCTATGCAGATCCAGCCGGGGTAATTGGCTTCGACGAGTGTGGGCAGGAGTTCCATCCAGTCAACCGATCCATCTCCCAGAGGCGTCTCGATACCGCCGCCGTCGACGTCCTTCTGAGCATCCCGGGCACGCATATAGCCGAACGACTGATACAGGTCACGAAATAACTTCACCGGCCGAGATCCGGTCATGACACAAATTGCCGGATCAAACACTAAGGCCACAGGACCCGCTTTAATCCGATCCAGTAATCGTGAGATACGTTTGGCATCGTAGTTGGCCAACTGCAACTGCAGAGTTGCTCCTTCGCGACTCCCGACGGCGACGAGATCGTTGATAATATCACACAGCATTTCAAACTGCCGGCTCTCCGATGGCCCTGAAGACTTAATCAGACCAGCCGCAGGTGCAAAGGAAAACGGATTGCGGAGCGAATCGACATCGTCGTTTGTAGGGCCGCTGCTTGATCCACTCGGGTCAATCGCTGGTTCAGCAGCATCGGGATCCGGAATCCGGCCAACTCGCACCAGTACTTCGCAGGTTCCCAGCTTGCGAACCATCCGCATTGCTGAGCGAATTCCATCCAGCCGCTGCTCCAGAGATTTCTCGTCATACAGCGAATGCCGTGAGGGATAATTCAACCCCGCGACAGTCATTTGATGCTCTTCCACGTAGAGCCTGAGTTGTCGCAGTGCGGTCTCGGAGAATTCTTCAGGACGAATCTCCGACCTCGCATTCAAACGCAGCCCATGCACCGCATTTTCTGCCGCCAGTTCGATCGCTCGCCGCAAGGGCTGCCCAAAGTCTTCCGTGGCCACAGCCAGTCGAAGTGACATCCGAAAAATTACTCCTGAAGAAAAACAGATTCGTGCGGATCCCATTGAACGGCGTCAATGATAGCAGTTTCAGTTTCCTCTGTCAGTTTTCAGCGTGATCAAGCATTCCTCAGCATCAAGCGGGCCTCAGCATCAAGCGGGCCTCAGCATCAAGCGGGCCTCAGCATCAAGTGGGCAATCAGCATCAAGTGGGCAATCAGCCAGACGGTCAGGAGCGGTTCGCTCTAAAAACCATCGCGTTGGAAAATTCGCTGAGCGGCAGAGTTGATGATGGCTTCGACCAACTGCTGATAAGCCATTCCGGTTTTTGTGGCGATCATCGGCAGGTCGGAATGTTCGGGATGTAGCCCGGCCAAAGGATTGGCTTCGATAAAGCTTGGCTGACCATTGCCATCGGAACGCAGATCGATACGACCTCCATCGCGAGCCTTCAAAGCTCTCCATGACTCCAATGCGATACGTTCGGCTTCGGCGACTTCCGAATCGCTCGACGAACTCACCAGATCGTAGCGAACCAGTTCTTCGCAGCGTTCCTTGTTAACATAGCTGTAGGCTCCGGGTTCGGCATCTGACAGCAATACGATCTCGAGGGTACCCAGCACGCGAGCTTCGTCGCCGGTGCCAAGAATTCCTACGGTGAACTCGCGACCACAGAGATACGTTTCCACGAGAACCGGCTGCCGGAACTTGCTCAATAGGCCAACACAGACTTCGCGAAGTTCACTGGGCGATGAAATGCAGGACGCTGGTGAAATTCCTTTGCCGGTTCCCTCCGCAATCGGCTTCGCGAACAACGGGTAAGGAAGATCAACATTCTCAACATCAGAGATTTGCTCAACCACCGCAAAGCGAGCTGTCGGCAGTCCGGCCTTTTCTACCAGAGTCTTCGTAAGGCCTTTGTGCAGACACACGGCCATTACGACTGGATCAGCAAACGTGCAGGGGATTTCGTAAGCTTCCAGCAAGGCCGGAACCTGAGCTTCGCGAGCGATCCCGTGCATGCCTTCGCAAATATTGAAGACCAGATCCCAGCGATCTCCAGCGGCCAGACGTGTTACTAATTGTCGAATATGCCCGATGCGATCTGTTTCATGACCGAGACTCCGGATGGCCTTCTCGATCGAATCGATCGTGTCAGCGCGATCAAACTCGGCGGTGGCTTCTTCGTCATATCCGGCGGCCAGATATTCGTCTCGCAGGTCGTAGGTCAGCCCAATCTTCATCGCACGTCTTTCAGAGCCACAGTCCGGTCGTCGGCATTGCCTGCTTGTTGCAGTTTGCACGCGAAGCGTAGCAAAACCCATTGAATCTACGATGGTTGATATTGCGGCTGGAGATCAGGTTTCGCACATTTCTTCATAAAGCTGTGCCCGAAGTCGCTCGGCTTCGTCTCGATCCATCCCCAGCGTTGGCAGCAATTCGGCCCCCGGTGCAAGCAGTTCCAGCGGACATCCGGAAACGGGCTGAGGCTTCAGGCCCTCCGCGGTATAGTCGAATGGGTAGAGTCGACAAACGATTGGACGATTCTCCACAGGCAGGCGACAGCCATTGGGCCCCAAAAAGAAGCAGTCGCCGTTGTTGACTTGCTTGATAACTCGGCGAGTTCCATCAGGCTGAAACACGTGCTTATGCCAGAACGGATCCTCGATTTGCTGTTCATGTACCGGATAGCCGGGAGCCCTGAATTCAGTGAACTCAACCCCCTCTGCAAATGGCTGAATCCTTCGCACATCCGCCAGAGACACGTAAATCTCCGAATCCTGACAGCACGTCCGCTGATGTCGCGCACAACGTACACAAAGAAATTCCGCAGCCATGAGACGTTCCTGATCCTTTGCCCAGTGAACTAATTTTCGAAATTCGTGGACGAATTGTATTGAGAACGAATTCGGAGTCGATTCTTTGGTGATCTCGTCTCAATCATGCGACACAGAAATGTGCTGCTTGGTTTTCAGCGGTGCCGTCAGACGTTAAAACATCCGTTCCCGCCCCGTATTCTGTCACGGCCCGGAAAACGGTTAGTCAAACTCACCAATATGTGTACTGCACAATTGGTTCCTGCCCCCTGTTTCCAGGCCATCGACATCCTTCCGTTGGAGTGAATGAAGATGAATCGCGTGTCTACGCTGTGTGTTTTCGCTGGATTATTGTTTGGGGCGATACCTGAGGGAAACGGTCAGGATGTCAAAGGTGCCGCGCCGGCAGCGGCGATACTCAGGCATTCTGATTTGAGCATCTATCGAGCCGACGATGGAACTTTCAAGCCGATCCGCACGGCGGAAGACTGGGCGATTCGTCGCCAGCAGATTCTGGCCGGAATGCAGGAAGCGACAGGTCCCCTGGCTCCACACAATCAGCAGCCGGCGTTCGATATTAAGGTTACTGAAGACATTCGTATCGAAGGCGTGCGACGCCTGACGATGACGATTGCCGTTGATGAATCTGATCGTTTGCCGCTCGACTTGTATCTTCCGAAAGCCATCGCCGATTCCGTCGACGCGAAGAAACTGCTGGAAGCGGACGGCACCGGGAAACTGGCGGCGATGGTTGCGTTGCACCCGACTGGTGCGGCCGGAAAGCGAATTGTGGCCGGAGAAGGAAAGGCCGGCCGGCAGTATGGCGTCGAGATGGCTCAGCGAGGCTATGTCGTAATTGCTCCGGATTATCCCTCGTTCGGCGAATATGAAAAATACGACTTCGCGGGCGACAAGTACATTTCGGGAACCATGAAGGGCATCGTCAATCACATGCGCTGCGTGGATCTGCTGTCCGCTCTGAAGTTTGTGGACGCAGAACGCATCGGAGCCATTGGGCACTCGCTCGGCGGGCATAACGCGATTTTTCTGGGCGTCTTCGACGAGCGTATCAAAGTGATCGTTTCCAGTTGCGGCTGGTGTCCGTTTCACGACTACTATGGCGGGAAGATCGCAGGCTGGACGAGCGATCGGTACATGCCGCTGCTGAAGGACAAGTATGAACTGAATCCGGATTTGGTTCCGTTCGACTTCTATGAACTGGTGGCCGCCTTGGCGCCGCGTACGTTTGTATCTGTGTCACCGCTGGAGGACGCCAACTTCGACATCAATGGTGTGAAGAAGGCGATCCCGGTTGCGGGGTCCATTTACGCGATGTTGAAGGCTCGCAGTGAGCTGATTCTGCTCACACCGGATTGCGACCATAATTTTCCGACGGACATGCGACTGCAGTCTTATGGCGTGATGGATCGAGTGCTCAAGCATACGCCGGATGCCTTCGAACCGGACTACGCCGCCGAGCTGCCTCGTATTGCGGCTCACGAACCGGCCGATGCCCTGTCCACTTTTCAGTTGGTCGATGGTTTCGAAATGCAGCAGATCGCTGCAGAACCACTCGTAACCGATCCGGTCGCGATGTCGTTCGATGCCGACGGGCGATTGTTCGTGGCGGAGATGCGTGACTATTCTGAACAGGACAAGGAGGCTCTTGGAGCCATTCGAGTGTTGCTGGACACTGACAATGACGGCAAGTTTGACAAGAGCCATGAGTTCGCTCAGGGGCTGAGCTGGCCGACGGCGATTATTTGTGCGAACAACGGTATTTTCGTAGCAGCGGCGCCAGATCTTTACTTCCTGAAAGATACCGATGGCGACTTCAAAGCCGACGTGAAAGAACTGGTCTTCACCGGGTTCGCTCGCAACAACGTGCAGGGACTGATCAACAGCTTTCATTGGGGACCGGACAATCGTATTTATGGTTCGGCCAGTACCGTCGGTGGTTCTATTACGAGTCCAAAGTATCCGGAACGCAAGGCTCTGGAATGTCGAGGCCGTGACTTTTCCTTCGATCCGAAGACGCTTGAACTGCGAGCAGAGACCGGCGGCGGCCAGCATGGGATGTCATTCGATGACTGGGGTCGTCGTTTCGTCAGTGCGAATAGTGATCATGCTCAGGCGATTGTTTATCGAGATCAGTATTTGTCCCGTTCTCCTCTGCCGTCCGCCGCGCCGGCTCGCGTTAGTATTGCGGTCGATGGTGGTCAGGCTCCGGTGTTTCGCATCAGTCAGGTCGAGCCCTGGCGCGTCGTGAGAACTCGCCTGCGTGCTTCTGGGTTATCCAAGGGGATCGTTGAAGGTGGGGGAAAGCCGGCAGGATACTTCACCGGGGCAACCGGGATTACGATCTATCGCGGCGATGCCTGGCCGGCTGACACGAAGGGCCTGGCCATTATCGGCGATGTGGGCAGCAATATTATTCATCGCAAACGAGTGACTCCAGAGGGAGCAATCTGGAAGGCCGAACGAATTGATCCCGGAAAAGAATTGGTCGCATCGACCGACGTCTGGTTCCGTCCGGTGCAGTACGCGAACGCTCCGGACGGTTGTCTGCAGGTTTTAGATATGTACCGTGAGACGATCGAACATCCCGCCAGTTTGCCGCC
>CAMAXD010000177.1 GCA_945861975.1 Candidatus Kuenenia stuttgartensis
CTGGATTATTTGCGTTAGTTGTTGGTGATGCGGCTCCGGCAGTCGTGAGGGGACTGGTAACCGCAGCAACATTTCCCCCAGTCGCAGGGTTTGATGCGCTCACTGGAGTAATCGCCGGTGACAGCACCGATTCCAGCCGTACGGCTGAATCGGGGGCCGTTGTCGAGGACTCAGTCGTCGATTGTGTTCGGGCTGATTCAATCTCCCACAGGGACGCGGATTCTTTGGCGATCAGAGCCAGCCGATTGATCTCGTCGCGCAGCAATTCTCCGGTGACTCCATCGTTCCGAATCTGTCCCAGCAGCTCAGTACGGCTGCGAGCCAGGTTATATCCGAATCTCGCATTGGTCTGCAGTTTGTTGGCCTCCAGCAAGGACAGCAGTTTCGCGGCATCGACCTTCTTTTTGTCTGAGACTGCTCCCAAAGCCACGTCGATTTGCAACGTTTGTTCGTCATCAGAGAGCGTGACAGAAACCGGAAACAGCCAGGGCTCAAGCGATTTTGTCGTTGTCACGGTTCGGGCTTCGGCAGTTTTCGATTCGAAATTCGCGTCCCGAACCAATTGAGCAAGTTGTTCAAGGCTGGTGATTCGGCGAGCGACTCGAGGTATCTCGACCGAGTCCGCTGCCTTCGACGAGTCGCCCGCAGTAAAGACGCTGCCAGCCTGAACATCGGAGTACAGGTCCTTTTCTCCGGCAACGCCAACGAGGCCAACGGCTGCTGCAGCAAGGCCAGTCGCCAGTTCCGTAATTTTCTTGAGTTTGTTTTTAAACATGGGGCGAGCTTTCTCTTCGGAAGACAGACGTGTTTTCTGTCTGAGCGAAATATCACTCGATTTGTTACACGGAAATGGGATTGAATTGGGGCATGCTGCAGAGAACCGGGCAAAATCACCAACTGCACTTCCACATTCGACCCTTCCAACGCCAGTCGACTTCCGGGGGATTTCGATGTAGACTCAATCCGCTAAGAGTCGGCTGACACAAAATGATCAAACTACCGGCTCTTACCGGGTTTTGTGAGACAAAGTAGAGACATGTGATGCTCCCGAGGGAGCGCGGGGCCGGGATTTCCGGTCGATCAAGGGCGGCCGGCAAGCAGAGAACTGAACGACGAGAATCACGATGGGACGGCGTGGTCACGGAAATCGAAACGATGCAGGCAGCCTTCTGGCATCGGTTTTCATTCTGGCACTTGGTGCGGGATGCAGCCTTTTTACAGTTGCCGCCATGTCCCCGTCTTCTCTGCCGACAGCCATGTGGACGGTCGGAGGAATTATCGGTGCCTTTATGGCTTTTGTGATCCTGCAGCGATTCGGGAAAGTTCCCAACGCAGATCTGGGATTTATCCTTTCCTCCAGACGTAACAAGCGAGACGATGGTCTCTCGGGCTACGAACCTCGCAAAGCCAGAGATTCTCGACCCATCGTGTCCGGAACAAACCAACCAATCTCGGCGGCTGAAGTTCACGAGATTAAAGTCACCAGTGCCAATACGTGGGTTCCTGCAAATTCAGCCAGCGGCAGAAGGAAGCAGGAGAAACCCAGATAGGATGTTCTCCGGAACGTCCCTGTGGAAAAGCTCTCCATGAACGAAAAGGACTCTGACGGCGCTGAAGACACAAGCTTTCATTTACTGGGGATTCCGTCGGGAGACGAGAGCCATGAACTGCGGTCGCGAGTTCCGTTCGAATTGCTGGCATCTCAGTTTGTCGAAGAGTTGAGAGCTGGAAAGAGTCCCTCAGTCGACTTGTATGCGCGACGATTTCCTCCGCACACGGAAAAAATTCGTGAAGTGTTTCCGGTCCTTGCGATGCTTGAGAATGCTCGCATCCAGAAGGAAGCTCAGTCGATCCGTCGCAATATGCCTGAGCGGTTTCCGTTTACGCGGCTGGGGAACTGCGAACTGTTGACGGAAGTTGGTCGTGGTGGCATGGGCGTCGTCTATCAGGGGCGAGATCTGCATTCTGGTCATCTGGTCGCGATCAAGATTCTGCCGTGGCGTGTCTCGATTGTTCCTGAGTGGGTCGAACGATTCGAACGAGAAGCTCGCATCGCGGCCAAACTGAGACATCGCAATATCGTCCCCGTGTTTCGCTATGGCCAGGAGAACGGGTACTGTTACTTTGTCATGCAGTTCGTCAATGGCATTGGAATCGATCGAATTATCTCGCGACTGCAGGAAACGGATGGGATCATTCCGCTCAGTGAAATTCGACGGCAGCAGGTCCATCGCCAGCCGCGACTGATCGTGGATGCCGAAGTTGTCTCAACGACCGATATTCAGGATTCCACTTCGGACACCGATCGCCGATTAACTCGAAAATCATGGGTCAGTTTCGTGAAGGTCGGCATTCAGGCGACACAGGCTTTGCGAGCTGCTCACGCGGCCGAGATTATGCATAACGACATCAAGCCTGGCAATATTCTGCTGGATGCAGAAGGGCGAGTTTGGGTGTCGGATTTCGGACTGTCGCAGCCATTGGCCACTGTTGATCCCAACAGACCGGTGACAAAGATTGCGGGGTCTTCAGGTCGAGATCGATCTGTGGCGGGCACGTTGAAGTATATGGCTCCGGAACGTCTGATGGGGCAGCAGAGCACCGCGTGTGATATTTACTCGCTGGGTGCGACACTTTACGAACTCTGCCTGCAGCGTTCTGTCTTCGACCATACTGACCGTGATGAATTGATCCGCCTGATTCTGGAAGCGGAACCCGCTCGACCGCGAGACGTCTGTCGTGAAATCCCGAAAGGTCTGGAGACGATTATTCTGAATTGTATTGCCCGTCACCCTACGGACCGTTATGCCTCAGCCGATGCCTTGCTGGCCGATCTATTAAAGCATGCGAAGGGACAAAGTGTCAGCTCAACCCGTCGCAGTTCGTTCTTGGGATTCTTTCGTGCGATCCGGAATAAGTTAAGAACGCGAACGAAACTGGATTAGTACCCGAACAAGTGGTGTTTAGTGTGTAGTTTCCAAAGCCTGGCACTCCCGGCATGAAGCCGGAAGGGGCCAAATCGCAGGCTGTCCGGCAGCATTTCAGCACCGACGAAACTCAAATGGCTTCGTTGGATCGGAACAAAATGCTCCGGTTCGGATCTCGGAGCTGCGGGTAACTTCAAGGGATGAACCCGGCGGAGGAACGATTGAGTTTGACCTCGCTGTCGTAAACCCTCAGGATTAATAAGAAACCAACCACTGCTACTTGCCGTCTGGCCACAATGTGGACAGGATGTAAGAGGACGTTCCGGAGGTTTCATATGACGCGCGTGTTGCGCAAGTACATGTCGGATTGGTGCACAGGCCGATGAACCACCGGGGCAGGCCCCAATGGCGTGGACTTAAGGGAAATTTGTAGCGGAAGTCGCGTAGACTTCCTGTGATTTGGCAGGAAAGCCGGAACTCTTGGCGAGTTCCGCTACGCTAAGTCCACGCCATTGGGGGCAGGCCCGGTGGCGGAAACAATTCTTCAGAAGTCTGTGATGTTTGTTGTTTGATGCAAGGGTTGATGTTCTCATGAGTGCTCGGATTATTGATGGAAAACTGATTGCCGAACAAACCCGCAACGAAGTCGCTCAGGCGGTGCAGACTTTTCGTGAACGCACGGGCGTGACGCCGCACCTGGCCGCAGTACTTGTTGGCAATGATCCGGCGAGTGAAGTCTATGTTCGCAATAAAGAACGCGCGTGTCAGAAAGCCGGACTGGCCAGCACTCTGCATCGCCTGTCCGGAGCAACAACGCAGAACGAACTACTGGATCTCGTGCAGCGGCTAAACTCCGATCCAACCGTGCACGGAATTCTTGTCCAGTTGCCACTGCCGAAGCATATCGACGCCACTTTGATTCTCGACGCGATTCATCCGACGAAGGACGTTGACGCTTTCCATCCGGAGAACGTCGGCCTGATGCTTCAGGGGAGACCTCGATTTCTGCCGTGTACTCCCGCCGGTGTGATGCGTTTGCTGGAAGTGTCGGCCATCCCAACTTCCGGGCAACACGCCGTCGTCATTGGTCGCAGTGACATCGTTGGCAAACCGATGGCCGCTCTGCTGCTTCAGAAAGGTGCCGATGCCACTGTCACTGTATGTCACAGCCGCACAAAGGACATCGCCGAAGTCTGTCGCTCAGCCGACATCGTCGTCGCCGCGCTGGGCATTCCCGAGTTCCTGCGCGGCTCGATGATTAAACCGGGGGCCGTTGTTATTGATGTCGGGATCAATAGAGTTGGTGAACGACTGGTTGGTGACGTGCATTAAGAAGAAGCCAGCGCCGTGGCGTCGGCGATTACACCGGTTCCCGGTGGAGTTGGCCCGATGACGATTGCAATGCTGCTCGGGAATACGCTGAAGGCCGCCTCAATCCTCATACCGAACAGTGCTCCAGGCGTGTGAGAGCTTGCAAAGTTCGTCAATGACCGCCGCGTCTTCACTACAGGCTACGATCCCGGGATATCGCAGCATTCCCGCGCGAGTATCCATCCAGAGTTCTCGATAGTGGACTGGCTGCCGATTATGAACCCACACCGCATCGCCCCCACGTACTCGGGCAATATGCATGGACACTGGGAAGTCATAGATATTGGGTGAATGGATCAGCGAGCCGCCATATTCACCGGTTGCCATCAACGGATAAATACTGCCCTGCATTTCGTCGGACGTGCGGCCCTGCAGTGCTCGTCCATTGACCTGTAGTTGGGCCACTTCTCTGGCACGCTGAGCATCCCGCTTCTGGAAGCCGATCAGATAGATTCCTGCTCCGAGTGATTCACGTCGAGTCGTCAGGTCCGGCAGCTCATCGAGAACTTCGCGAGCGGTCTTTGTCACATCGTCGGGGCCGCACACGATGCGTTCCGGAGTGACCTCCACCCATGTTCCAGACGGTCCCATTTCCGGTGCAAAGACCAGTGAATAATACGGTGTCGAATCATCATGCAGATGCACGATGATCGAGTAGCCATTGCCAGTCCTGTCGCGATACTGTTTTGTTCCGTCGATCGGATCGATGGCGATCGCCAGAGGGCTGTCTTTTGAAAACAGAGTCATGTCGCCAGTGGTCTCTTCGCCTTCAATGCGGCAGGTCCGCAGGATCGGATCCGCGTCTCGCAACGCTGCAACCAGCAGTTCCTGCACTGATAGATCGGCTAGCGTCAGAGCATCGGTGTTTGCGTTTCCGGACGACTTGCCATCGACGGCGATATTAAACTGACGTAACCGCGCCGCAACAGCACCGCTCCAGCGAACAACGGGGGGAAGTGCAATCTGCAGCGCACGAACAATTTTCGGGATGTCCATGAATTCGTTTTCTTGAGTCGATGTTAAAGACCAGATCGCTGGCCGTTGCTGTTTTTTCGGCTGCATTGCTGCAATGCTGAGCGAGCGGATTCCAGTTGTTCCGGGGACAGTTCCTGTTCGACCGGAAGGTATCGAGCCTGCTCATAAGTGTTGGCCAGCGTTTCAACGGCCGCTCGATATTCCGGAGCTTTCTCCAGAATCGCTTGCTGCACGGTTCGGTGAGTCCACCAGGACTGAACAGACTGAGCAGACCGCATGGCAAATTCATGAAAGGCTTGAACTACATCGGCTCGACTATTGATGTCGGATGGCTTGAGCGGCGGACCGGCAAACTGCAATTCCGCTGCGTTGGCGGAGCGCAACTTGACGTGACGAAGCCCGAAGAACGCAACGGCCAATGCCGCCAGAACGCCGGCAAGTACCAGCACTGGAGTGAAATCAAATTTGCCACTGAATGCACTCGATGCGGCGGATGGACCTGAGGCGGCAGTGTTGCCGGAGTTCGAAGTTCGCGACGGTCCGGCGAGGATCTCAGAGGCTGACTTGCGAAGTGTGTCGATCATCGAATTCGATTCGGACGGTGAAGGGCGAGTCGTAGAGCGGTCAGTGCGAGATCGTTCCGGGGGATCATTGAACCTGGCATCTTTGGCGATCTTCACCAGATCGTCTTTCAGGCCATTCAGCATCTTCGCCATTGATTTGCTTAGCTCAGGATCTGCCTTCTTCGCTGCTTCCGTTGCTCCATTCATGGCGTTTTCGATCGCGGACTTACTTCCCGCTGGGTTGCCTGCGATTTCCTGAGTGTCGGCAGAATTCTGTGATGGAGTGCGAGGCTTCCTGGCTTCTTCTTTAGCACGCTCGACAAGCTTTTTCAGCGTGTTGCCAAATCCGCGTTGCTCCAGTTCTTTTGCGACATCAATCGGAGGTTTGTCAGATTTTTCGTGCCCATGTGCTAATGAATCGATGCCGGCCCGCTCAGTATTCTCGCGACGCAGTGTGTTGTTTAAGCGTTGGATATCTTCTGGCTGTGGTGGACGTTCCATGGACAGATCGCGAGTTTCAGAATTGCGCAGAATTTGGTTGTTCGGTGCCCCGTTGTTGGCATTTGCCCCGCGAGCATCGTTGAGCGGATTTACTCCGGGCGACGATGATTCATTGCCCGAGTTATTGCTCGAGTTGCTGCCAGGGAATGCGTCTGGGGGAAGCTTGAAGTTCTTTAATTGCTCCCGGAGAAACTCATCAACATCCGGCAGAGATTCCGGCAATTGTTCGCCGTTGCTGTTGTCAGAATCAGGCTTGTTTGCAATTCGATTATTCCGGTTTGGCGATGGAGCAACGCTGTTTGAATCTGAGACGCGGCCATCGTCGCTTGAGCTGGGTCGAGCAGGCTGACGTTCCGAGGACGGTAATTCCTCTGTTGGCAACCGCCCCGAGTTCGATTCTTTAGCAAGCTGCTGCATGCGTTCGAGCGTTTTCTGAAGATCCTCAAGTTGCTTCCGCGCGGTCTCGGGATCAATTTTCATACCTTGTGGTGAAGTTGAGAACGAGGGATTCGGAAACACAGGGCTGCCGTCTGAAGAATCCGCGTCTGGGGAATTCTCCCGATCAGCCGTTCCCGGTGATGTATTTGGCGGATTCACAGAATTTGGAGAAGTCCCTGGCAACTGTCCAGCCGGATTGCGATTCGCGTTTGGTGTGGGACTGATTGTGGAATCAGCCGACGGTGGTGTTTTGGACTTCGAAGTCTCTCGTTTGCGAAGCGGCCTGCGCGGTGAAGCGGCGCTGTTATTGCTTGAAGAACGGTTATTGCCGGACGAATTTTTCGGCTCGGGTGGCATCACTTGCTCTTCTGCCGCAGCTCGGGCATCCGATTCGCCTTGTGTCGGCGTGTCCTGAGAAGCATCCGGCGACTTCATTCCGGCATCCTCCGTCAACCTCTTCAGGAAGCTTCGAAGAGAACGCAGAGATCCGGGCGGAGCGTCGTTAGCGGAATCAGCAGTTTCAGAGTCGCTTGACGCAGACTCGCCAGTCGCTGATTCATCGGGACCAGGAGAATTTTGTTCGCCAGGTTTCGGAGATCGCACTTCTGGTGAATCATCGCCTTTCACGGGATCCCGCTGAGCATCCTCGGACGGCTTTTTCTGATCCTCTTGTTCGCTCGGAGAAGATCGATTGTTCAGTTTATTTTCCCGTGGTTCATTCTTCCGCAAATTCCCTTGCGACATATCCTTCTGAGAAACATCATTTTGTGGCGGAGCTGTCGACGCATCATTCTGAGGCGGAACAGGCAATTGCGATCCGTTGTCCCCGGGTTTTGGCAGCACTCCGTCCTTCGCGAACTGCTCCAGCATCTGCTTCATCTGCTGTTGCACCGCAGGATTTTCCATCGCTTTGCGAAGCTGATCGGGCGGAACAGAACTTAAATCCGGCGGCACGAACCCTGGCGGCAATTTGCTGGCGAGATTCTTCAGGGCTTCCTGAAACTGCTGCAGTTGTTGAGGCTGAAAGGAAGATTTCTCAGGAGTCGCTTCGTTCTTTTTTTGCTGCGATGAAGGGGCATCAGCCGGTGACGGCAATTCGGGCAGTCGCGGCAGTGAGTCTGATTCCTTCTGGGCTTGCTCGGAATTCTCCTGCTGAGATTCTACAAGCGACCGCAAACGTTTCAGCAGTTCCATGTGCTGAGGCAGATCGGCCACACCGCGTTCCGGCAAAGGCAGTGGCCGCTGGGAAGGATCGTCCTGAGCGTTTGCGAAACCGAAGCCCAGACACAGCAGCATCGCGACCATCGCGGTTCGGATCTGTGAGCGGTGAATCAGCATGCACATTGTCCAGCAGAATGGGAGGCAGGGCTTAGGGAAGAAAAGAATGGCCTGCAGATCGGTTCAACGAACGACCTTGTTTCTCACCTATTTATACGCGGCGAGGATCGCACTTACCAGACAAATACACCGTACGCCGTCGCCGGGCAATGAACGGTGACAAGTTTTTTACGACCTGCAATCGCCGTTTCGCGAGGGGGAAAAGACAGGCTTAATGGGCTGATTTTTGTCCGGCCGCCTTCGTCGCGACTCGGTTCAATGACGTCTTTTCGAGGGCTTGCGTGACCTCATTGATGCGGTTGAGGATGTCCGGGCTATGGCTGGACCATTCGCTGGGCCGATTGGCGAGGTGACCAATCGCATCGCGAACGTCCTGACTTCGGCCCTCTTCGGCGCGTTCTTCCAGCAGCCTGGCAAATTGTTCGAGTGATGCGCGGCAGGAGGCTTGTGTCGCCCGGCGTGCGAAAACGGCTCCTCCACCGAGGCAGATAAGAACCACCATCACGACAAAAATCCCCGCACACCAGTTTCGCATCCAACGGATATCGCGCGATTCTCCGATCATCCAACCGAGAAACATCCAGGCGGTGAAAAGAAAGAGAAATACCGGGAGAAGGTACATCACGGCGGAGGACTCACCATAGCGGAGGACTCACCATAAACGCGGGCAAGCATCACTGAGATTGCCCTTCGGCAAAATCTGCTGCAATTCACGACATTCGTTCAAGGCTTGATCGAATATGCCCGGAATCACTGAGTTCTCGACGGAGCAGTTGATCTACCTGCTGTTCACTTCGTAATCGAAAAGGTCTCCCTATTCGGCCTTCTCGACATCGCCGATTGAGGCTTCTAGAATCCTCGCTTGGGGCGTTTTTTGGGGCGGGGCTTAATGATAGCGAAGGATACAAACGGGGTGTTGATTTAATTGTTGAACGGCAAGCTGAAGGCGTCGTTGCTCGATTCGATTCCGCCTGCGGCCCGCCGTAAAACGAAAACGCGGAATCGATGGCCAGGTATTCCTCGCGAAACAAGATCACACCGACACCAGCAGTAGACCGGACCTCCAAAGATTTTTGCCTCGGCCGGGCATTGCGTCCAGATTGCTGGACAAAATTTGACGCGACAAGGATCCGCGTCCTGAACAACATCTTGATTGACTGTTCTGAACTATAAAGTGCGTTGAACAACGAATGTGTTGAACTATGCAAGCCTCAAGTAATTCGCCGGATCCGTTTGCGTCAACTCCGAATGCAAATTCTTCAGCGCCGGTGGCGAACGGGAAGATTACTCCTCTGGCGATCTGCATTCGGGATCTGCGAGTCAGCTACGGCAAGTTTGAAGCCGTGAAAGGCATATCGCTCGACATTCCTCAGGGTGAAGTTTTTGGGTTCATCGGACCAAACGGTGCCGGTAAATCTTCAACCTTTCGAGTGCTCGCGACCCTGCAGCCTAAGTTCCGCGGACTTGCTTTGGTGTGTGGCCTGGATGTGCTGAGTCAGGCTCAGAAGGTTCGCGATGTGATGGGCTTTGTGCCGGACTTCTTTGGAGTTTACGAAGACCTGACCGCCCTTGAGTACCTGCATTTTTTTGCAGCCGCTTACAAACTGCCGGTGTCAAAACGTAAAGGGACCATTGACGACGTTTTGACGCTGACCGACATGACTCACAAAGCCAATTCGCCGGTTGACGGATTGTCTCGCGGAATGAAACAGCGATTGGCGCTGGCTCGAGTTCTCCTGCATGATCCTCAGGTGCTGTTGCTCGACGAACCCTCCAGCGGTCTTGATCCTCGTGCCCGAATCGAAATGCGAGAGCTCTTGAAAGCCCTGCGCGAGATGGGCAAGACGATTCTGATCAGCAGTCATATTCTGTCGGAACTAAGCCAGCTCTGTACACGCATCGGCATCGTGGAACTCGGCAAGATGGTCGCGCAGGGGTCGGTGAATGATATTTATCGGCAACTGCAGGTACGTCGAGTCGTCCATGTGCGCATTGAGAATCCGGCTGCGGATCTGATGGAACGCGTGCAGCGTATCGCGGGCGTCGAGACGGTAGAAAAGCAGGTCGATCGCTGGGAGATTCGTCTGCATGAAGATCAGCTTTCTGTCGGCGATCTGCACCAGGCACTTGTTGAGGAGAAAGCTCGGCTGACGATGTTTCAGCCAGAAGCGATGGATATGGAGACGGCGTTCATGAAGCTGACGGAAGGGAAAACCGCGTGAGTCTGCTTCGCCTGATTCCGGAACTTCCGCTGCTGCGACGAGAACTGATCGAGTTGTCGAATCGTCGGCGAACGTACATCGTCCGTTTCGCAGGGGCGATTATCATCCTTTCCATTGTGATGGTGCAATACTTTCGAGTGATGCAGGTCATATCGCAGACTGCAAATCCTGGCGGTGGCTGGGTACCAAATAAGTTCGACGGCAGTGGTGGAGTTATCTTCAGTGCTCTGGTACCGATGTTGTTCCACAGCGTTCAGTTGTTAATGCCAGCACTCATTTGTGGTGCTGTCACGATTGAAAAAGAGCGGAACACTCTGGGCACGCTCTTCGTGACTCGTCTGTCACCGATGACCATTGTCCTGGAGAAGCTCGCCAGCCGACTGGTTCCGATGCTGACCTTTCTGTTGCTGACGTTCCCGGTTCTGGCGTTTGTCTATTCACTGGGTGGCGTGGATACGACTGTGCTATTGAGCACTCTGTGGCTGTTGCTGTGTGAGTGCGTTTTCTATGCCAGCATTGGATTGCTGTGTAGTTCGTGGTTCTCGACAACCGCGTCGGCATTTATCTGCTCCTACATCGTCGTAGGAATGATCGTCATGTTTACGCAAATCCTGGGGTTAGGCTATTTTTATCCGGTGGTCACACCTTTTGATGTCTGGAATTTCGCGTTTGGCGGGATGAACGAGTACAACGTTTACATGTCGAACCGCGGATGGCTGCAACAGATGCTGTTCGAAGCACTGCGGGAAACTTCTGTAGCCTCAGGTGGCCAGGTGATGACTCGAGTCATGTTGCTGATCTCGATGTCTGTCCCTTCGCTGATGGCTTCTGGGTTCTTTGTCCTGCTGGCTCGATTCTTTCTCATCCGCCGCGCGTTTGTGTCTTCGTCATCGGTGTTGCTGCGAGTCTTCAAGCGGGTCGACACTTTTTTTACAAAGCTGAACGACAACACGACAGGCGGTGTTGTTCTGATTAAAGACTATGACTCGCTGCCGGCGTTTGACCCGGTGGCGTGGCGAGAACGATCCAAGAAGTCGCTCGGAAAAGCTCGGTATTTGTTTCGAGTCCTGATTGTGCTGGAAGGACCAGTTCTTTTCATTTGTCTCGCCACGGCCACGTTTTCCATGTCAGCAGACTTTGATGGCCTGCGAGTGCTCCTGTTTCTGATGTGGGCGATTACGGCCATGATTTTGTCGATGAAAGCCTCCACGATGATCTCTTCTGAGAGAACTCGTGAAACGCTGGAAGCTCTGCTGTCGACGCCAATGTCCAGCCGCGAAATCATCAGCCAGAAAGTGGCCGGACTTCATCGACTTATGATTGTGCTCTCCATTCCCATT
>CAMAXD010000178.1 GCA_945861975.1 Candidatus Kuenenia stuttgartensis
CGCGGCATCGTCTCGAGGTTTGGAGCATCTTTTGCGTGAGTTCTGGCGTCAGCTCGCAGCTTGGCATCCTCGTAGGCTTCACCGGTCCAGGAACCTTCGGCCAAATGGATGTTATTCACCTCTAACAGTGTGCCGGTCGCCAGATTCAAATAGGTGATCGCTTTATTGTACGACACAAGCTGTTCGTAGTAGGCACGCTCCGCCTCTGCCATGCTGGACTGAGCTCTGACAACCACGTCCACAATCGCGGTCCCACTATCCACTTCCACCTTGAGCAATTCAACGCGTCTTTCGGCGGCGCGAAGTCGATTGAGGTTTGATTGAGCCGCCGCCCACCCAACAGAAACGTCCTGAATTGAAATCGCAATATCATGCGCTACGCTGCGTTCCTGAGCTTCGAGGAGCGCATTTGCTTTGGCAATCTGAAGTTCATAATTCTTGACCTGACTGCGAGCCTGCCGAAAGCCGATTGGCATGCTCATTTCGACACCCATGGTCCAGGTATCGAGATTGTCACCCGTCATCGATCCATATCCACTGCTTCCGTTCTGTGACAGCAATTTGTCGCCGAACCCGTTGACCCCGTAATTGCCCACAACATCCAGTTGTGGCCGTACCAAACTGCGAGCGGCATTGAGCTGCAACTGAAGACTCTTGACCTGCCATTTCTGACGGCGCAGCTCAACGCGTCGAGTCAGACCATTGGTCAGACAGGATTCCCAATCGGGCTTGAATTCAACCTTGGTCGGTTCCATTGATGGCCGCAGAACCGTCCCGTCGTTCATGGGCAGTCCCAATGCGCGACGAAGGTCGCTCTCTCTTCGATACACCTGGTTAAGCCCGGTTTCCACCAGCGATCGAGTCCGATAGAACTCGTCGCGTGCCTGCAGTTCTTCAGCCTCTTTTAAAGTGCCGATTTCCATCTTCGCCTGAGCGACACGCCAGGTTTCGAATGAACTCTCATGAAACGACACGGCGTTATCGTAGTTGCGGTACGCCAGGTAGAGCTCCCAATAATAGTCCTCAATAGCTCGCACACCATTCCGTACCGCGATTTCAAAGTCCGCCAGAGTAATGTCCTGGTTGATTCGAGCGATCACAACGCCCTGGCTAACACCAGCGATGGCCCCAAAACCTGGTCGAGTCGGTCCTGCGACGCGAGTAAATTCGGTACCAGCTCCAGCCAACAATGGCTGTCGGACCTCAGCCCCCAGTGTTCCGGAATAGGACGACGGGTAGAGTGGTGTTCCAATGCCGTTGCCAAGATAATTCCAGTTATGGTAGACCGAAACAGCACCACCACTGGCCATCGACTTATCGAACCCACTTCGAAAAGCCCCCGTGTCCTGCCCCAGAATGGTTGGCGCCAAAGCATGAGATCCCTGGGCCGTACGCCCCCAGTTCATGGATGTCGAGAAACGAGTGTCGAAGTCCGCCAGAGCCGCTTCCATACCCCGACGACCAAACAGAACGCCGGTTTCCTGAATGGCAGAGTCGTAGACCGAACGGACAGCATCCGGATTCGAAAGAACAAAGGTCGCCCCAACGCCCGCAAGCTGCGTCGTCTCAACAACCTTATTATTCTGCAACGCCAACAGAATTGCCTCATCCAGTGTCATCTCGCGAACTTCTTCATCAACGCGTCGCTGAAGACTGCGAGGTTCTTCCGTCACCTGTACGGCTTCTGCTGTTTCCGTGTCGATCAGCGGGTGTTCAATGGCTGTATTGTGGTCTTTATACCACTGAGTTGGCTTCTCACCATCGGCCCATTGCAGGTCTCGCGAAGCAACCTTTTGAGTGGTTGAACATCCGGACGCAAGGATGGACATGCACAATGCCGCAGAGACGAGTCGCCGGGAAGTCACTCCATGCTGAACCTGGTGCGAATCGCTATTCAGCGAGACAGGAAGACAACCGTCTGAAACCCACGTGAAGATTCCATGAAGGTGCTCAACATACTGTCTTAGACGAAGCATGGGACATCCTTGTCACTGCCGGGAGCGACGGAAGAGATCGGGCACCAGAGCATCTCTGATTAACAACAGCCCGGACGATGCTGTGACTGTTGTGAACATCCTTGTTCCAGCAGTCACATTCCTGAAGGTACTGACATCACAATTGTGATGAGACAACCGACCAACAGATCTCAACCTGTTGTCCTATCGTCGCGCTGATCGGTGTTGCTTGAATACTCCGCACAGGGACCATACTCCCTATAGGACATTCCAAGCATCCTCTTCACAAAGACGGCTTCACCGGCATCATTGCCCTCAACGGCATGACCGGCAAATTGCAAAACATAGCCACCCAGGAAGCAGACAATTGGCCAGTACCATGCAGCACCAGCAATCAAAGTCCAGGGAGTTCCCACAAAAGTCAGTGGCACGCCGAGCGCATGCAGAAACTGATTGACACGGTTACGGTGTCTGGGCAGATAGTTCCGCAGAAACGCGCGAATCATGGCTCAAGCTCTGGCAAGTCGTCATCAGAGTCAACTTTAAGCTTTGAACGTTCCGGGCGCGGGCGGCGGAAGATCGCAACCACGTCGTCGACGGGTACGACAAACAGCAAGTTATCGGATTCGAAGTCAACCGGAATTGCATTCTTGGGGTGAAACAGGACTCTGTCGTATTTCCGGATGGGGAAATCTTCGTTGCGTTCAACCTGAACGCTGATCTCCACAACCCGACCTGTGATCGTCGGAATCTCTGAACTGTCAGGCAGCACAATTCCGCCGCGAGTCTGAGTTCTCGGTTCGTCTTTGCGAATCAGAATTCGCATGCCCAGTGGTTCGACGTACTCTGTCACTCAATCCTCACTGCGATCTCATGGATCAATTTATTTCACAGCTCTGCGGCTCGACGAGGAAACACGGACGAGATCACCGGGAAAGCAGCATTTCGAGCAGCCCCATAGGCCGCTCGATGATCTGAGATCGCTGTTTCTGCAGAGATTACGCTGGCTTCATCATCCTCGGATGGAACGACAGTAATCGACATTCCACCTTGTGGACCGTTTCCTCGCCGTTTCTGTTCCATCTTCTCAAGGATAGATCCCAGCGGCCCCGCAAGCAAGCTTGGCAACAGAATCACATCACCCCAGAGAGCAGCGAAGATCAGGCCGCACATAATCCAGCCAAATCGACTAATCAGAAGAAGTTCAACCGGATACAGAGTCATCATGCCAAACCCAATCGCCGCACTGGTCTGCCACAATGCCGGCCCGCAATGCTCCAGAGACTTAGCAACAGCATCCTGACGAGAATACCCCTCTCTCAGAAGTTGCTGAAACCAGGTCATCAGATGCAATGTCCCATCGACAGCAATCCCCAATGCGACAGATGCCGTTATCATCGTCCCGATATCCACATGGATATTGGCCCAGCCCAGAATCCCAAACATAATGGCAATCGGAAACACGTTGGGAAGCATGGCATAAATTGCCGCAGATACACTGCGAAGCTGTATGACCATCACCAGACCGATGAGAACAAAAGCCATTCCGAAGCTGCTGATCAGGCTCTCCAGCAGGGCCTGCTGAGTTCTCAAAAAGATGGGCACAAGCCCTGTCACAACGTGCGATGGAGTCCCTTTCGGGAAATCCTTCAGCGTGTTCTCGGCGATCACAGCCAATTCGTTTGTCAGGCGACCATAGTCATACTCGGACATAATGCTGGATTGACAAGTGATTCGCCAAATCTCATCACCTGCCACATTGAGTGCCTGATCGCCGGAATGCTTCCAGTCGGCCGAAGTCGTTGCGACAGCCAGCATTGACGACAATGCACCGGCATCTTCGCCGCCTTTCTCAAGCTTTTCATGAATCTTCTTGCCGATCAGATTCTCTCTCATTTTCGCGTTGCGACGATCCATGACGCTCATGGATTTTGTGTCTGGCTGTTCCAGATTGATAAACGACGCCAAAGACAACGTTCCGCTGACTTCAGAATGGGCTCGCAGGGCTTCCTGAACCTGCTGGACTTTGCGAGCACGATCCAGGAACGGCACGCTTTCCTGCTGCTCCTTGCTGAATCGCACAATCGTATCGACGCTTGCAATGCCGGAGAGGTTCTCTTCCAGGAAGTTGTAGTCGCGAACAACCTTTGACTCGTCAGGAAAATACCGAATGACTTTGGTTTCGGTGCGAAACCAGAGGAACCCCAACATGCAGGCGGCCGTAATGATCAGATTGCCCCACATGTTCAAGCCACGAAAACGGCTGAGTTCTCGTCCAAGACGATTCCAGAAGGCATGCTCGTTAAGCTTAGGGGCGGGAGGTTTCGCAGGCCAGTACAACATCATGGCCGGCAAAAGATAGATGATGCAGACAAACGATATTACGCAGCCAATCGATGCGTAAATCCCAAAGTCACGCACCGGCACCAGGGAACTCACCATCAACGACGCCAGTCCGATAGCCGTCGTCGCGCTGGCCAGAAAGCAGGGCAACCACGCAATCGATGCGGCGTGCAAAACAGACTTTACGGGATCGTCCGTCCCCGAATTCTTCCAATAGTTACAAATATGAATTGTGCCGGAGACTGAAATCACCATCAGCAACGTCGGCATGACAACCAGCACCATGTTCATGCTGCCTCCAGTCGGGGCAACAAGAGCAACGGATGCCACCGCCGACAATACGGAGACAGTCTGAACCAGCACACACAGCCGAAAGCTCTTCAGCATCAGATAGCTGAGCGTGACGCTCACAATGACGGACAACAACAATGGCGATCGCTTCAACAGATTCCACGCAGGAGCAGAACGATTCCAGCCCGCGTGTTTGACCGCCTCATTCATCCGCGCCGCGGCCACCGGGCGACCGCCAAGACGAAGTGATTCATCAGAGATCCCAATCTTACTCGCAGCTTCCCGAATGGCCGTTAAGGCAGCCATATGATCGTGGACTCCGGCCGGAGTAAAGCTGACGGACACCGCAGCCATCGAGCCGGGAACAAACCACGATTCCGAAATGCACGCTTCATTCTTCAGGTCAGCAATTCGAATCTGAGTTATCGCTTTGCGAAACTCCTCCGTCTTCGCTGAATCCAAATGAGCGCGCGACCACGACAGTTGCAGATCAGCATTCTTCTGACCGGCCACATATTCCTTCAAGACGTCATTCAGCTTCCACGCATCTTCGTCGTCCACAGTCAGATGGGAAGAATCAGGTTCAGACAAACTTCTATTCACGAATTCAATCTTCAGACCGAATCGTGATTCCGCGAGCTTCTGAAGCTGGTTTCGAATGTCCGCAGAATACGGCCGCGCCGCTTCGGTCAATGAGACGCACAGAGGACCAGAGCCAATTAGCAATCCCTGAGCACGATACAGCGCCGATTCAAACGGGATCTTTTCCGCCAGCATACGCTGCAACAAATCGGTCGGCTGACTGACTGACTGAACGTAGGCAGAACCACCTTCACGGACACCAGCTTTCTCGATCCCTTCCAGAACCGTGGCCAGCTTCTGAATGCGAGGATCCGTCAGCGTGCAGTCGTCCCAGGAAACCAGAACACGATCTTCTTCTGGAAACAGATTCTGGTACCAGGCCAGAATTTTTGACTGCGGATCATCGCTCGGCAGCCAGCCGGCTACGTCGTTTTCCATACGAAGCTGCTTCAGCGACCAGATCATCAGCGGAAGCGCAAAGACCACTCCCACCATCAGCCAGAGCGAATATCCATTGCCCCAGCGATCCCGCCGCTCAAGAAACGACTTCATCCGTGTAGCCTGTTCTTCAGTAATTTTCTGCCGCCTGCCTGGAAATACCCAGTCGCAGCGACGCAAACCGTGCTACAGCATGGGCTTTAGCAGCGAGATCGTCCCGACAGCGTAATGAATGGACCGTGAGTTTCAAGTTTGAGCGGACTCCAGGGAAGTCCGCATTCTGGAAATAACGACTCCAACACTCGTGACAGTCCTCGAGGCATGGAGACATGGGAAGAATGCGAAGAATTTCCTGATGGCCAGTTCTCCGAGGAGAATCCACTGCTCAAATGTTAACGGTCGATTGAGACGATCCGAAATCAACGCGTGACGAGAACTTGCAACAATGCCTGTGCATACAACCGATGGCCAAAATCATTGGGATGGTTCAATCCATTCCCCGTGAGGTCAAAATCCGGCTTCTGCCGCAGCATCTCCGTCCAGACCTGAGTGACATCCGCAAATGCCACCCCCGGTTGTACCAGCTTCTTGAGTTCATCCCGATAAACTTCAAACATATCACGAGGAGTATGAACCCATTCTCCATTGCCCAGCATGGTTGACACCAGCAGAATTTCAATCTCAGGATCTGCCTTGCGAGCATTCTCGATGAGCTGACTCGTCTGTTGAGCAAACCATGCCGGATCGCGTCGCCCCACGTCATTCATTCCATAGGCCACAATCAGCAGATCTGGATTCTCAGCCAGCAGCTTTTCGAGATCAGCAACACCATTGGCAATACTCCATCCGCTCACCGCACGATTCACCAACCGCACATCGCTGTCAAAAAGTACTCGCAACTGAGATACAACAAGCTCTGGATACCCCGGCTGAAATGGAGGTGCCGCAGTCTTGTCTGAGGCATCAAGTCCAGTGGAGATACTGTCGCCACTGACCCCAACAGTCAGAGGTAAACCAGACGCGAGAGTCGAAAGCGTACGCGGTAATGTTCCGTAGGTTATCGTGACATCCTTCAATGGGCTGGCCGTCATGTCGCGTCGATAAGTCACTTCCACATTGTGATCGTGGAACCATCGCCCCGGTCGGTAAAGCAGATTCTGATCGGGATTTCCCATCCGATGTTTGTAGCTATGAGGTGCTCCGACAGGCAGGTAGAGATCCGCATCCAGAATTGGCTGCACTGGACTGGAAGCCCGGTACGTCAACAGATTACTTCCGGACTTCTGCTCAATTTCAGACAAGAGTTGATATTGATACGAGCGATCTGCAGAAGTCACACTGAGGATCTCCGCAGGATGAAACGCCAGTTTTGCCTCGATCGGCGAACTGACATCTTTCTGCAGAAGTACACAACTTTCCCGCGTGACGATTTCAGATGTCCACGCCGGGCTCATCAAAGACATGTCAGGAAGCAGAAACGAAGCTGCTTCTATGCCCGTCGGAGTTTTCTTCAATCTCTCCAGCAAAACCGCCCGCCACATCTCAGCCGCTCGCCGCTGCCCAATCGCACTAAAATGCCGACGTGACTTCGCGTCTCCTCGATTTTCACCTGTCAGCAAATCCGTATCCGGGCCAGCTCCAAATCCCTGAATCTGAGCCAGTCTTTCGGTTGCATTTCGAATCCGTCCTTCACCTTCCGGGTCATTGTAGACAGTCGGATGATGAGTCGACTTAGCAGACAGCCAGACCGGTTCAAATCCCCAAACTCGGACTGCTCTCGCTCTGATCAGACTGAGATTAGCGACGTATTGATCTGTGGTTGTTTTCTCGATGACATCAGATTCTCCCTGCTGCCAAAGCACCGCACGGAATCTTCCGATCCGCTTTCCTGTCTCACAGAGTCTCTTATGCAGATCACCTTCCGGCAACCAACGAGTTGACGAGGTGGCTCCGACAGCCACATTGACAAATGCAACCGGAACGCCCAGATCCTTAACAAGTGAATCACCCAGTGGCGGCCAGATCGATCCCCCATCACTGCCATCAGGAGCAGGCTGAGGATCATGCGCGACATTCCAGGTTTGATTCGCCGCATTGAATGCAACAACTCGCTGCAGGGGATCTGTCACATTGTGCTTTTCATCATTGGTGTTTGTGGCATAGGACTGGCCAGCCACCAGAAACACTTCACCAACACCAAAGCGTTCAACAGTTCCTGAATGTTGAGTTTTCCCGTCCCCCGACGCGTAGCGAATCTCCAATCGATACCAACCCCCAGCGGCTACGTTGACGAGAGCGGTTACGGAATTACCAGAGATCTTTGAATTCGCGATCGGCAGCCGTTTCCATACGCCGTTCTCTGACTTTGCCTGGTCCGAAGAACTAAGCAGAAATTCGAAACGATCGGCAGCCGTAACAGGTGCCGGAAGCTCCAGTGAGACTGCCACTTCAGCAAAACCCAACGGGGCAGAGTTCTCTGGTTCTTTGTCTCGTCGCACGGGATCAAACCCGATTCGCTGGATGACCTGCCACGGCTGCGGACTGACAATCTTTAAGCCCGCCTCATCAGCCTGAACTGACTCGGCAAGTGATCCCGGGATTACCAGGACAAGCAAAAGTGGAATGAAACGAACACAAACCGGCAGTAATCTCATAGCTGGCGAAGTTCCGTATGGAGACTTATAGGGAGACTTATTGGGAGACTTATCAGGACATCTCTCGCATTGGACACAGATTCTGGTGGTTGCAGCACGAGATTGCAATCAGTGACGCGGCGAGGAGAGACCAAACGGCGTCATCGCAAGAAGCCTTCCATGATCCACGCCCATCTGCAGGATCCGCCGGATGTCAGACTTCTTAAACAGAGCGAACGCAGTCTCAATCCAGCTCGAACTGTTTAAGATGTTGCTCACGCTCCGCTTCAGTCATCTGATTTGGCTGCTCGGTCTTCAGCAACACGTGACGTCCCAGAACCAGCACATCAATATCCGTCATGCGAAAGCAGCGCCAGGCATCTTCGGGAGTACACACGATCGGTTCACTGCGAACATTGAAACTCGTGTTGATCATGACAGGACAACCCGTTCGCTGATGAAACTTTGACAGCAACAAATGTGTCAAAGGGTTGCGTTCTGCATCAATCGTCTGAATGCGTGCTGAATAGTCCACATGCGTCACGGCCGGAATTACAGAACGAGCATAATTCAGCTTCTCAATTCCGAACGAGGCAGCTTCCGATGGATCTGCGGCGGTGCGATGCTGATGATGAACATCGGCGACCAGCAGCATGTAGGGGCTGTCTGTACTGGCGGCCATTTGAAACCACTCGTGAGCATGCTCCTTCAACACAATCGGCGCGAAGGGGCGAAATGATTCGCGGAACTTGATCTTCAGATTCATCACGGATTGCATGCGAGGACTTCTGGCGTCACCCAGAATGCTGCGTCCTCCCAGCGCACGAGGACCAAATTCCATACGCCCCTGAAACCAACCGATCACGTTCTCTTCAGCGATCAACCGGGAAACGTATTCACAAAGTGCATCATCGGTTTCCAGCGTCCGAAACACGGCCCCCTTGCTTTTCAGGAATTCGGCGATCTCATCATCACTGAAGCAGGGCCCCAGAAACGAACCCCGCTGTGCATCCGGCTGCTGAATCTTCCTTGGCTTCTCCAGCAACTGATGCCAGACAAACATCGCCGCACCAAGTGCTCCGCCCGCATCTCCGGAAGCCGGCTGAATCCACACGTTATCGAAAATGCCCTCGCGAAGAATCCTGCCGTTGCCCACACAGTTCAGGGCCACTCCGCCAGCCAACACCAGGTTCCTTGAACCGCTCGTCTTGCGAACATGACGGGCCATCCGCAGCATCACTTCTTCCGTCACGCTTTGGATCGAAGCGGCAAGATCCATTTCCCTCTGAGTCAACAATGACTCAGGCTTGCGCGGCGGAGCACCAAAGAGTCGATGCAGCTTCTCCGCAGTCATTGTCAGGCCCTGGCAATAATTGAAGTAGCTCATGTCCATCTGGAACGAGCCATCCTCTTTCAGGACCAGCAGATTCTTCAGGATCAGATCGCGAAACTTTGGCTCGCCGTATGGAGCCAGCCCCATCAACTTGTACTCACCGCTGTTGACTTTGAACCCGGTATAATACGTGAACGCGGAGTACAGCAGTCCCAGCGAATGAGGAAAGCGAATCTCGTGAGTCAGCTCAATCTGATTGCCTCGACCAACCCCCATCGCCGTCGTCGACCATTCGCCAACTCCGTCCATCGTGAGAATCGCAGCATCCTCAAACGGCGAAGGAAAGAACGCACTTGCCGCGTGGGACTCGTGATGCTCCGTGAAAACGAAACGCCCTCGATAGCGATCACGCAACCCGGTTCGAATCTCCCGAGGCATGTACAATTTCTGTTGTAGCCAGACGGGCATGGCCTTCCGAAACGATCGATATCCGGCCGGAGCATAGGCCAGATACGTCTCCAGCAGGCGTTCAAACTTCCTTAGCGGTTTGTCGTAGAACGCCACATAATCGATCTGTTCCGGCGTGATGTTCGCCTGAGCCAGACAAAAATCCACGGCTTGCTGGGGAAATCCTTCGTCGTGTTTCTTTCGAGTAAACCGTTCTTCCTGCGCAGCAGCGACCAGCTGACCATCGACGATAAGTGCCGCGGCAGAATCATGGTAAAACGCGGAAATCCCAAGAATTGCAGTCAGGGCAGAGGTCCTCCGGATTGTTTAATCCTGCTGAAAACGTGGCAAACTCTTCCGAGCCTGAGTTTTATCTCTTCTGCAGCGCTCCCGAAACCGAGCGATCAGAATTTCGGCCTGCGAGGTCACTCCCGAGTGGTTGAGCTGACGAATATACTACCAGCATGATCAACTTGTCGGGACTCAATCCGCCGCAGCGCGATGCGGCATCTATTCTTTCCGGGCCGCTACTGGTACTGGCCGGTGCAGGCACCGGGAAAACTCGCGTGATCACTTATCGCATGGCAAACCTGATCGCTCACGGGATTCGCCCCGATCGCATCTTGTCCGTGACATTCACCAACAAGGCCGCGAAGGAAATGCGGGAGCGTGCTCTGAAGCTGATCGGAAAGCAATTCAAACTGCGACCGATCGTCTCCACGTTCCACTCGTTCTGCGTCCGCGTGCTCCGAGAAGACATTGACTCCCTCGGCTACCCCAAAAAGTTTGCGATCTACGATCGCAGTGATCAGGAATCCGCGGCCCGCACTGCTCTTCGCGATATTCGTCTGGGTGACGGCACCATGAAGCCCAGCGATCTGATTAACCGCATCAGCAAATGGAAGATGCAGGGCATTCAGGATCACGAAGCCAGCAACCACGTGGAGGCGGATTTCGACTTTCTTGCAGCCATGGGTTACAAACGCTATCAGAAGCAATTGCGGGCCTGCGGTGCGGTTGACTTTGATGATCTGCTGCTGCTGACAGTTAAACTGTTTAAGGACTTCCCGGATGTTCTCCAGCGACATCAGTCAAAGTTTGACCATCTGCAGGTTGATGAGTATCAAGACACCAACGGCGTTCAGTTTCAACTGATCGAATCGATGGTAAAGCCACATGGCAACATCTGCGTGGTTGGCGACGACGACCAGTCCATCTATGGATGGCGCGGAGCGGAAGTTGAACACATCATCAACTTCGCAAAGTACTTCCCTAACACCAAAACGGTGCGTCTGGAAAACAACTACCGCTGCACCGACCGAATTCTGGAATGCGCCAACCGACTGGTGAAACACAATCGCCTGAGACATGACAAGACGTTGATTCCTCACAAGAAGTCCGGCTCACAAATTCGCCTGCAGGCTTTTGAAGATGAGACGGCGGAGGCGGAAGGAGTCGTTCAGGAGATTGCGTATCTCATCAGCGAACTAGGCGTCAAGCCAAAGCAAGTGGCTATCCTGTTTCGCACGAATGAGCAGCCTCGTGTTTTCGAACAGGAAATGCGACGTCAAAAAGTGCCGTACATGCTGGTCGGCGGCCAATCGTTTTTTGATCG
>CAMAXD010000179.1 GCA_945861975.1 Candidatus Kuenenia stuttgartensis
TGCTGGACAGCCAGGCGACTGACGGCGCTGCGTGCGTGATTGGAACCGCTGATACTCGCCATAACGATGGTCTCGGTCGAGTTGTTCGAGACAGCTCCGGAGCTTTTCAGTGCATCGTCGAGCAAAAAGATGCGTCGCCCGCACAGCGGAAGATCACAGAAATCAACACGGGCTGCTACGCATTTAACACTCCGCTGCTGTTGTCTGCACTGCAGAGCGTTAAGCCGAATAACAGTCAGTCAGAATATTATCTGACAGATTGCCCACGCATCCTGATGGATCAGGGCCACAAGGTAGCCGCCACCTGCAGTCTGACGATTGAGGAAGCTCTGGGAGTTAACACTCGAGTGCAGTTGTCGGAAGTTTCCACCAGTATCCAGAAACAGATCCAGACGCAATTGATGTTGTCCGGAGTCACGATCGAAGACCCCGCGCAGACTCATGTGGATTTTGGTGTCTCCATCGGCCGCGATACTGTCCTCCGACCATTCACAGTCATCGACAGCAACGTCACCATCGGCGACGACTGCACCGTCGGCCCCTTCGTGCATATCAAAGGCCCCCGGATAATCGCCACTGGTACTCGCGTCGCTTGATAATCTGCTGCAACACGCGTCATGATTGGATCAAATGGGCTTGGCTATGATCCACCTTGTCTCAGCAGCATGAGTGACAGGATAAGGCATCAGTGCTGCCCTGCATGGGACATGCTCCATCGATAAACCGAGACAGGCAATATCGAACTGAAGATCGTGCAACTGGCCGATGCAATCGACACGAAGGGCTGACGCCCTGCCGCTCGCCTTGCAAGGTTCGCGCACGACGTCCGATCGTCTTATGGATGTTGTCGCCGGATGCCTGTCGAGTCAGGCAGAAATCGCCGCTTGGGAATGAGCGTATGCGATAGGTGTGGTGACCCGGGGTGTTCACGCAGACCAGTGAACTAATGCGAAGATTGCCAGTTGTGGAATTCATGCAGCCTGATTCCTGGCGTTTCGATATACAGTGAGCCTGCCTGAACAATGGACTTTAAGTCTTCCCGCCTCCTCCGCCCTTCGGAGCCTTTACGATGAAAACTCAACCAACTTTGGTTGCCTTCCTTGCTGTCGCAATGATTCTGATGTGTACCGGCTGCGTGAACGGTCCGCGTACGTTTCATGCGAATATTCACACCCTGGATCATACCGTCAGTCGTGCGGAAAACGCGGAAGATCAGCGGTCGACTTCGAGTATCGAAGTGGTGCAGGGGAATCCCAATAAAATTGTCGATGGCCTCGGCTGGGTTGTCGGGATTCCTCGCCGAATCGTCCTGTGGGATCGACGCGTCGACAGTCACCAGGTTCAGCCTGAAACGATGGCGGAAGTCGCTACGTACGCAAAAGTGAATGAACTGGACGGGATTTGCGTCCGCGTGAATCAATACGCACCCGCTGATGAATGGAAGCGATTGACTCAGAACGATCGAATCAGTCCAGGCTGGCGATATACCGTCGGCGCTTTGAGCCTTGTGGGTTACACGTTGCTGCCCGGCCGAATTATGGGCATCGACAACTACAACCCCTACACAAACAGTGTCTATGTTTACTCCGACGTGCCAGCTCTGGCCATGGAGGCGGCGGCATATGCGAAAGACATCAAGCAGCGCGAGCTGCCAGGAACCTATGCGTCCGTCAATACTCTGCCGGTGTTTTCGGTCTGGCATGAAACCATCAATACTCAGGATACGCTGAACTACCTGCAGACTCACGGAACCTACGAAGAGCAACGTGAAGGCCTGGCAATCCTGTATCCAAACTACGGAGCATCAGTCGGCGGAGCCTTTGGAAGTCTGTTCGGATTCACGGGCGTCTTCGAGATTGGTGGTGCCGTTGTGGGTCATGTCCAGGGCTGGCATAAGGCTGCTCAGGTCAACCGTGACAACATTGACACTGTACACCTGCAGAAAGACTCTCCCGAACACAACAGTGTTTCACGGACTGAGATCTCTCACGAAACACTCGTGGCTGGTAACTCAAAATAACAGACGCTCACGGCTGGAAGATTTCAGTCAATCACTGCTGCCGGGCTCAATCACTGCTGCCGGGCTGAATCACTGCTGCCGGGCTCAATCGCTGCTGCCTGACCCCTTCGATTCCAAAGCCGTCTTTCGCCACATGGGAACCCGCTGAAGTCACCTTGAAGAACACAAGGGCTCCCTTGAGTTCCGGCTCATCAAAGGCCACACGCCCGGCCCTATCGGTGATGTAAACAACCTCATCGACCGTGGTGAATTCGGCCATCGGGATGCCTCGACGAGTTTCCCGGATGGCCAGAGAAAAACTTATCGGAGGTGAGGCTCTTTCGAATGGCAATTGCCAATTGGGATGGCAAGCGACAGAATCCGCGAAAGGTCACTGCTCACGAAGTCCGAGACGGCAAGTGATTGTTCTTCGTTTGCCAACAGGACAGGAGATTTCCCCTGCCAGGAGTTTGCTGGTTCCATGAGAATTCTGCTTACAGAAGAACAAATTCGGCAGCGAGTCGTTGAACTGGGTGCGCGGTTGTCACATGAGTATCAGGGGCGTCCCCTGACGATTCTGGGAGTGCTGACCGGCAGTGTTGTGCTGCTGGCCGACTTGATCAGGGCCACCAACGTCCCTTTGCGAGTCGCACTGATTTCGGCCTCGAGTTACGGCGGCACTCGCACATCACCTGGTGAATTGTCCGTCAACAGTTCTCTGGTGCCAGATCTGTCGGGGCGGCACGTCGTGATTCTGGACGACATCTTTGATACCGGAAAAACGATGGTGGGGCTGCTGGACGCGGTGCAGCAATTCGGACCAGCGAGTGTTAAGTCGGCCGTGTTGCTGTGGAAAACGGAACGGACCTGTGTCGATCTGGTTCCTGATTTCTTTGGGTTCCAGATTCCGGACGAATTTGTGGTCGGCTACGGCCTTGATTACAACGACGAATTCCGGCATCTCCCTTACGTTGGGATTCCGGATCCGGACGACCTGCATATGGCCACCGGTGGCTGACTGGACAGCGCCATGTTGCCCCCCTCATCCGGCCTATCGGCCACCTTTTCCCCGAGGGGGAGAAGGGATTGCGTTCAGGCGGCAAACATTGATCAAAAGGCAACTTCGGTGAATCCGACTCTTCAAACATGGCGCTGTCCAGCTAAACTCCGATGCCTTATTGCGGCGGAGTGATCCGGGCGACGCGATGAAAGTGGAGTTCAACTTCACGATCCACGACTCGACGAAGTCCTTCGAGCAAACAATTGGGTTCATGATCGGATTCTCCCAGCCGTTTAATATCGGCCAGGGAAGTTCCGGGCAGCACGCTGAAAGCTCCCTGATAGATGATCTGATTTCCAGCATCGAGTTCCGGCACGATAAAATGCACCGTCGCACCGAAACAAAGCATGTGATGCTGATAAGCGTCTTCGTAAGGACGGAAGCCTGGAAATGAAGGCAGCAGGCCGTGATGCAGATTAATGATTCGTCCGCCAGCAAACTTCCAGCACACTTCAGCGGGAAGAACTCGCATATAACGAGCCAGAATTACGTAGTCGATGTCCTGCTCATCAATGATTTTTTCCAGAATGGAATAGTCGGGATTGCCCTGGGAGTCTCCCATATTGATCCACGGAACGTTGAACTGATCCGCTACGCTGCGGCACGCATTGCGATTACCGATCATCACGGCAGCCTCTGCTTTCAGGCGTTTGTCGCGAATCGCACGCATGATCGCGAGAGGAGGCTCAGAACGAAAGGTCGTACAGATCGCCAGACGCGGCGGGCGAGCGTGTTCGTCTCGAGACCAGACACGCACCTGCAGGCCCTTAAGATTTCCGATTTCCTGCAGGCGTGATCTGAGAGTGCTGACGGATTCGTTGGCTGGACTCCATTCGATACGCATCAGCATTGCGAACAGGTGTTCAGAGTCTCTGTCATACATCTGAATTTCGTGAATGTTCGCGCCAGCTCCGGTCACATAATGAATGATGGGATCGGCCAGTCCCTTATGGTCGGGACCAACAGCAGTGATCGTGACTTGCATGACTTCGACTCTCCGTTTCAGCAATCGGCTTGCCTGGCCGGGACTTCTTCAGGCTCCGGCCTGATGACCAGACGCAGGAAACCGGGATTCAGCGGAGCCTCTGGCCGTAGCAGATGATATCGGGAGCGACGCAAATCTTCTTTCCGGGCAAAAAAAAAGCGGGGCTCGAGAATGAGCCCCGCAATCTTCAGGTTTCAGACGGCCTCAGCAAACTACTTTGCTGATTCGTCTTTCTTTCGGCGACGCAAAGACCACGGTGCCAAGGCCAGTAGTGCTCCCAGAATCCCACTGGAAGCGGATGTCACAGGCTGTGATTCGGACCTGGCGACATCGGCAGCGATGACAGCGACCGGTACGGCATCCCACCACTTCTGCTCGTCCCACTGAGACAGGATTTCGTCCGTCTGAGGAACATTCTCCGGAGCGACTTCGACAGCATTCTCTGTCTGAACCGGAACTGACGCCTTCAACTGTACGCTGCTGTCCACAGACTGTTCACTCACGACAATCACAGGCTGCTGAGAACCAGAGACGAACGCGGGCAACATGCTGATGGTGGATTCGGAAACCAAATCGTCCCTATTGACCGGGAACAACGTCATCGTGTACGAGCCAGATACTTTCTGCGACTGGATACCAGACGCGTCTGTGATCGTAAAGATGATCGATGGTGCATCTGTCAGAGCTGGTCCGCTCAACTGTCCATTGGAGGCATTCACCGCTCGCACCCAGACTCGGTACTTGCCCTTGGCCAAAGCAACTGTCGGGGTGTATGAAAGTGAGCCAATGCCTAACTGCTGCACCACAGGAACGGTCGGATTGGAATCAAGTGCAATAAAGATCTGGTAACCCGAGGCACCGTCAACAGCTTTCCACGAGATTGTCGGTGTGGTATCTGTTGTGGATCCGATCGCATCCACAACTGGAGTACCGCCCACGTAGAACTCAATAACATTGCTGTAGTTACTCGTCGTATCCGAGGTTCGACCCAGAACCATCGCGCGGTACAGACCAACTGGCAAAGCCGTCGGAAGGGTGTACGAGGTTGATGTCCGGCCCAAAGCCGTGCGGAAATTCGCCTGAACCACATTGTTTGGCAGAATCAGGTCCAGACGGAAATCGTAGACCGGATTGATTGTGGCACTGCCGCCGACGGTCCCACTCATGTTCGTCCACGAGAAGCTCGGCTTCGTGTTGAACGTTGATGACGCAGGGCCAAGCAATGTCGGACCAGCCACAATCTGGAAGTCCATCGGGTCACTCCAACTGCTCAGCTCTCCGAATGCAGAGCGAGCCTGCACGCGGAACTGGTAGAGACCGATCGGGAGATTGCTCGGAACAGTATAGTTCAGGGCATTCAGGCCGCTCTCAGCAAACGCGACAACGTTCTTTGACAGACTTGTCACTTCGATCTGATAAGTCTGTCCGCCGGTAACACCGCTCCAGGTCAACGTCGGAGTTGAATCAGTAACGGCACCGGTCGGCCCGATCAATTTTGGAGCCACCGTGACTCGGAACGTTCGCTCAATGCTCCAGTCCGAGACGGTCGCTGAGTCTGCCGACGATGTCGTTCGAACCTTAACCACATAGGTGCCCAATCCCAGGGACGGCGTCATGTAAGAGGTGCCGAGAATATTCGATTGACTTACCACGAGCACCTTATTGGGTCCGTCCATGCGAAACACCTGCAACTGACTTTTCGCGGTCGAACCCGTCGCTGGTGGATTCGTCCACAACACGGTCGGACGTGTCAGGAACGTTGTGAACACAGGCCCACTTGTTCCCTGCAGACCAAGCACCGTTGGTGGCGTCACAACCGCAAACGTCGTTTCCAGGCTTGAGCTTGAGCTGGCGTCCGACTGGCCTGTCCCCGGTAATGCAGTATTAATTGCAACGACAGAGAACGTGTAACGTCCCAGTGGAAGTGAGAATGGCAATTCATGAATCGTGCTGGTCAGTGCGTTCTGGCGGTAAACTTCAAGGAAGCTTCCGAAATCCTGACGCACAACCAGACGGTACAGATTTGCAGACGGTACTGCTTCCCATCCGAATGTCGGAGTCGAATCCGGCAATCGCCCGCCCGGAGCCAGAATTTTTGGCACCGGTGAATAGGTGAAGAATCGCGGACTGCTGGGCAGTCCGATGAACCCACCGGCACCGCGAGCTGTGACAACGACTCGGTACTTGGCAAGGGACAATGGCGACGCTGGAGACCAGCTTGCTCCCTGAATTCCGGTGACGGAAGATACAAGAACATTATCTGTCAGATTAAACAGTTGCAGGTCGTAGGAAACGGCTCCCGTAACCGAAGTCCAGGTAATCTGCGGTAGTGGTGTAATCACGATAGCCGGCGGCAGCAACACATCCGGAGCTGTGCGAACATAGAAGTCCTGTCTGGCACTCCAGTCGCCCGGAAGATCGGCTGCATCGATCGCCTGAATTCGTGAGTAGTAATTGGCCAGTGGCAGATTAGCCGGCAGAGTGAACTGGCCCGGTGTTACCATCGAACTGGTCAGCACGGTCTGACGGAATGCAATCGTGTTCGAGGATGATGCATAAACCTCAATCGTGTAGGCCTTCGTGCCGGGAACATGATTCCAGACAATCGTCGGTCGAGAAGTATTTATACTTCTTGTCGGCGAAGAAATGGCAACTTTGACGACTTTGAAGCTCAATGTTGAAGGAGCCGCTTCCGTGCCTGCCTTATTGAAGGCAATCACAGTAGCCGTATAAGTTCCTACAGGCAGAGAAGCTGGAATCGTATCACTGGTCTGTGTGTAGTTGGCCGCTCGCAGGCGTGAATACACAATCTGGCTCGCTGCGTTACGGACGATGAGTTCATAATTGAAGTTAGCCTGTTCCAACGACCAGACAATCGTCGGTGTTGAATCTGTCGTTTGCGGAATCTGAACGTCCGAGTTGTGGAAGTTGATCGGACGATTGATGTCCGGACTGACCGGTACCTGCAGAGCTCGGACTTTCACCTGGTAGTCTTCGACTTCACCATTACTGGCCCGTCCTGTCGGCAGCACCACGGCATGGGTCAGCGAGGTCAATCGGAACCTCATCACCGAATCACCCACGGGCGTTCCAGCTGGAATCACGAAGTTGATCCGGTTCACCCCTGCGGCAACTGTCCACGGCAATCCACCATTCAGATGTTCATTCGGATCAAAATCTCCGTCCTGATTGAGATCCAGCCAGATGTTCAGCTTTCCGGATCCCGTCGAAACAACATCGACGAACGCCGGCAAAGCCTGACCTGCGGTTGATTCCAGGCTTGTCGGGAAGGTGACGCCATCCTCATCACTTCCATCGAGATTTGCATTTGGACCGAACTGACCGTCAATTTCTTTGTCGCGAGTCGTTCCGAGTAACAGGTTGCCCGTAATCGTATGAGCGGCTCCGTTGCTGCCTTTCACTGTCCCGTAACTGTCTGGTGCATCGCCATAATCAACAATCAAAGTTGTCAACTTAGCTGACGCGTCTGTAAACAGTGCGGGGGTTCGACTGTCGGTGACACGCAGCTTGATCGGCTGGACAGCCGGAGCGGTAATGCCCAGTTCTGCAAGCTGTGCCCATGTCACGGTCTTCGTTGGGCTTGCCCCCGATGTTGTTTCGAAGGTTCCGTCATTGTTCAGGTCCCAAGCATAAGACAATGTGTCGCCGAATGGAGCATCCACATCGTAGCTGCTGCCCGCGTTCAGATTGAGCGAGTAGCCCTCGTCAATCACGTAGTTCCCGGTCACTGCAACCGGGGTATCGTTTACTTCGGCAATCGTAATGGTGATGCTGAATAGCTGCGCACTATTCACGTTCAAGCCACCGCTCGCGCCACTATCCTGCAGCAGGACGTCGAAAGTCGCCGTGCCAGCAGTATCTTTGCGAGCACGGTAATCCAGCGATCCGTCAGGCCTGATCTGAAGCACATCAAACACAAGATTACCGGATGTTCGCGTGTAATTTATCGCAGACCAAATTGGCGACTGGGTGGTCTCGTCCAGAGCCGTAGCCGGTCCGGTCGCAAAAGAATTGACCAATGGAACATTGATATTCTGTACCAGACTTTCGTCCTCGAGACCGTTGACCAGGATTCGAGGTGGAACCGTGCCTGCTGTGAATTTCGGATCACGAACCGGAGCATCGTTCAACGACGTTACGGTAATCACAAAGGTTCTGGCGATACTCAAATTGTTCGCAGCCTGACTGTCATCCAACTGAACCTGAACTGTCACTGTGCCATTAACATCCAGTGCGGTTCTGTAGGTCAGAGTGGCAGTTGTGCCACTGATCGTGATCGTCGGCAAACCGCCTGCGGCGAAGAACGTGGCCGGGGTCCAACTGGAGTTCTCGCTCACGATGGTCACGTTTGCAGTCAAGGCCTGTCCCACTTCATTGGCCGGACCGGCTGCAATACCCGTCAGGAAGTTCGGTACGGACTGAACTCCGGCATCCTCTGTGATCGTTGGTGGATTCGCCGCAATCGGGTTAAACGTCGGAACATCATTCACTGGCGTTACTGTGATATTAACCACACTGGTGGTCTGTGCCGCAGGTCCACTGAACTCCCCAAGGTCATCAGCAAGAATTGTAATGGATGCTGCGCCAAAGTAATCCTGAGTCGGTCTGAACGACAAACTGTTCAGAGCCGTATTCAGCAATTGCAACTTGCCAGTCATCGTTATTACAGCATCATTCAGGCCATCAGCCGGTGGGTTGATGGTCAGCCCCGTCGGAATGCTGCCCAGCGAGATGACACCGTTCAATGCCGTGAGCGTGACCGTCAGGACGTTTGTCCCCAGATGTGCATCCTGATCAAACAACGACAGGCTGCCGTTCGGGAACGTCAAGACACTATCTTCCGCGACCGTCGCGGTGGCCGGGGCTGTGATGACCGGTGCATCATTCACTCCGTCGGTCAACACAATATCAAAACGAGTGGTGCCGTCGGCTTTATTTGCCAGCAGGTAATTCCCCGCCAGGTCACGTGGCCCATTAACGGTATCCCCGACACTGAGGCCATCGTTATCGACGAGCAAAATATAACGGACTTCCGTATTTTCATCGGCAAAGAAGGTCGCCGCGGTCAGAATGGCTTCTTTGGTGACTTCGTTATAGGCGAACTGATAGTCCACACCTTCAACGAGTACGACCTCGGTGACCCCGTCTGTCAGAACTCTCTTCAGGACAAACTGGCTCTTGTCGACCGTCAGATCATCAATGCCAATTCCTTCGTCAAACAGACGAATCCGGAACTGACGAAGTGTCTGAACCTGGTCGATCCAGACTTCGTCGATGTCCGCATCACCGTCCAGCAGTGATTGGTCTTCCGGATTGGCCAACTGAGCTTGAGGCTGAGCAAAGTCGACGCGGTCAATTGCACCCCGATCGAAGAGAACGCTGGCTCCCTGGCCTGCAGGCGTTTCTACGTCCGGGTCGTTTCCGCGTAACTGCCCGTACAGGTCAAATTCCGGAGCGATAATCGGAGAACCCTTATCATCGCGTCCATCAAGATCCATCGGCTGCTTGATTCGCAGGATCGCATCGCGATCGCCCAGCGACGTCAAAGAACTGTCGATCGCCCTGGAGTTCGGTGCCGGGTAGTAGTTTCGATTGGCCTTATCGACGAACAATGCTTCGCCCGCAATAAGGACAATTGGGAAGGCCCCCAGACCCATGTTTGAATTAACGCCGTTACCACTGTAAAGGGACGAGCCGATAGTCGTTCCTGCAAGGACCGAAGAGGGATCGACGTTAATCCCTGTTCCGAAGTCAGCAATGATATTATTCAAAATCGATGGACTGGCCGACTGCTCCACCAGAATGCCAGTGCCTCCGCCGCCAACGATGCCAACGATCGTGTTATTGATGATGCGACCATAAGGAACCGGACCTGCTGGGCCGCCAGCCTGATCTCCGCTGAATCGAATAGCCCCCGCCTGATTCACAGCGATGACGTTGTTCATGATCACGACACCAGTCACCAGACCTTCGTCATTGATCGTGTGCAGGTTTCGCACAGAACCGGGGCCCGGGAGATCAGCATTTGCACCCCGTGCTGCCGCATCCGCCACGATACCGAACTGGCTGGAGTCCGTGATGCTGCTCTCGCGAACAATTAACTGCCCCTGATCACGATGATGGTTCTGGTCGCCATACGCATTAAACGCAGTCACAATCACACTGGCGGCAATATCAGCAGAAACAGTAACAATGGCATTGCCAGTGAGGTGCAGGACGTTTGACTCCGCCCCACCAGAAAACGCTGCGGCATTATTCGGCGACGACTTAATTGCGAGTCGGCTTTGAACAACGGGGCTGTTGATCGCGTTCCAAAGTTTTTCGGCAAGAGAACCAGAAGTTTCCGCATTAGAGGAATCATAAGGAATTGGAAATGAGCCTGGGGCAACTCGCGTTGCAGATGAGACATCATCGAATTCGAAGATAACCTGATTGATGCCATCTGAAAGAGTGATCGTTGAACCATCGGAAATGCACCATGAGTCTGGCAATGTCAGAGAAACCAACTGCCCGAGACGATCATTGGTATCAATCGCTTTATCAAGACTGTTGCGAGGCGAATCAGGAACAGTAGTGGCAAAATCCGAAGTGCGGCGAATTTCTACGTCGTAGGCTCCGAGATCAATCCCCGTGTAACCGACCGGAGCAGGAACCGCTATGAAACTGGAGGTCACGGGAGCATTAATCAATATTTCGCCACGTTCGGCGGAGGCGAGCACAATATCATCGATGTAGACACCTTCAACGGCGTTGTTCATCCCTCGCAGAGATCCGGGACGATTTCCGACCTGGTCCACGAAGCCTGTTGTGAATGCCCCAAAACTGTCACCCGGGAGACCCGGCAGATCAGGGAGACCCGGAAGACCAGGAATTGTTGCAAGCCCGAGTGGACCTTGATCAGTGACCGAGTGGCCAATGATCCAGATCAAGTCTTCTGATCCTTTGACGTTCGCGAGATCCCCATTGGAAAACTCTTCCGCTATCGCCTGACGAATCACCAGCGCCACTTGGTTGGCCGTCATCGCGGGTGATACGACAACCGGATTGTTCGCGCCGGTTACTCCCGTGCTTCCCTGGATGAGAAGAACCGGGGACGGCGAACTCACGGTGCGGCCCGGGAAAACTACGCGGTTAGAGACATCAGTCGCCACCAGTGCAGACCCAGCCCCCAGTGTGGCGTTGGCATTCACGACAACCGCCGCCTTGGCCGCCACATCCTTGGAAGAATCGGTAGCCAATACGACAATAGTGTTCGGTCCGCCAGCCACCCCCGCGAAATTGAAGGTCTCCGCGTCCACTGTAAAGCTTTTCCCCAAGGCCACGTCACCCGACGGCATTACAATTGTCGGGCCCATCTCAAACTCAAATTTTATCCCGTCGATTTCAAAAATCTGGCCGTCACGCAGTTTAGTACCTGTGATGGCTCGCAGCTCACTCCCCGTGAGGAATGTGCTTCCGATACCCATTGACCCGGCCGTGCTGAAGTCAAACCTCAGACGCAAATTACTCCGCCCCGCGACACTACTGAGGTCGATCCGGGCCTGTCGCCACTGTGCCG
>CAMAXD010000180.1 GCA_945861975.1 Candidatus Kuenenia stuttgartensis
TGCCCCCCCCCCCCCAAATTTTGATTCAGGGGCGATGGAATCAACAACTGCCCCGCGAACGCTGACTTGCCGCGTTAGGTAGTCTGCGCAGATTGGTTTCGAGCTCCGGATGATGCCGTTTGTGAACATTGAATGAGTTTTTTGCGATTCAATGTTTGCATACTTGCAACAGGTTGTCCGGCGACACCATGATCTAACAAAGTAAAAGTTGGCCCGGGGGTGGTGACCCTGATTTGACCCTAGTTCTTAATTCAGCAAACAAGGCAGGGGCGTCTTTCTGCCGCGTTTTTGGCTCGTTCCAATAGGATTTTCAGTGGCCTCTCGTGCTGTAAACATTGGTAGGACCCGAATTTGGCCTCTTGCCATCGACCACTTTGGCAACGGCGTTTTAGTCAATGGCAGGGAATTTGCTGCTGGGGATTTCTCGGACGTTAACGCTTCGGCAACTTTTGGATTGTCGTATGTCGGGTGATTTGAGTTTCGGAAGACAGCTCACAGATTGACTCGCACTTTATGAACTCTTCAGTTTCAGCAATCATCTCTGCTTGCCTTTCGGCGCTGATATTGGCGCCCCTTGTGGCGTGTGTCTGCCGGTGGGTCGGAGTCGTGGATAAGCCCGATGGATATCGCAAGCTCCATAGTTTTGCGGTTCCGCTCACTGGCGGTCCAACGGTTTTCCTTTCCATTGTGCTAGCGATCGTTTTCACGGGTTACGCGTTCCCTGGAGTCCTGAGTGCGAAAGAAGGCGATATTCGTTTTTTGGTGTCGCTTGCCGGTGCATCGCTGCTCATTGTTGTTGTCGGCATTCTTGACGATCGGTTCGGATTGCGTGGTCGGCAAAAACTGGCAGGTCAGTTTCTGGCCGCCCTCATCATGGTTCCGTCTGGAATTCTGATCCAGCGGATCGAGCTTTTTGGCTACCCAATTGAGTTTGGTGACGTTGCTCCTTTCGTCACGGTCTTCTGGATTCTCGGCGCTGTGAATGCACTCAATCTGATCGATGGTGTGGATGGTTTGGCCAGCACCACAGGGATTATTCTCAGCTTGTCCGTGGCTGCGGTGACCTATATCCTGGGAGGACGTCCTGACGGTCTTTTGATTTCTCTGGCTCTGGCTGGCGCTCTGATCGGTTTCCTGTTTTATAACTTTCCGCCGGCAAGAATGTTCCTGGGTGATTCCGGCAGTATGTTGATAGGGCTGGTCCTGGGCAGCGTGGCTTTGAAGTGTTCTTTGAAGCAATACGCGGCTGTCGCACTGATCATGCCAACTGCTATCTGGGCCATACCTATCTTTGATGTGGCGATGGCAATTTTGCGTCGTCGTCTTACAGGCCGCAGTATCTACACAACGGACAGAGGACATCTTCATCATTGTCTCGCACGACACGGTCATACAGGTGGCCGTTTACTGCTGGTTGTGGGTTCACTTTGCAGTCTGACCGGGCTGGGTGCGATTGCTGCGGCTGCTTTTAACAGTGAAATCCTTGCTGTCCTGGCTGTGGCGACCGCTCTGACTTTGCTCGTCGTGACGCGGTCGTTCGGTCATGCCGAACTCAACTTGCTCACCAATCGTGTGCGCCGGTTTGTCGGGTCACTTGGCAGGAAAGGGACCGAACCAAATCCCGTCTTACACGATGAGCAGGTGCGTCTGCATGGAGGGCACAAATGGGAGCACCTTTGGGAAACACTGACTCAATTTGCGGAGAAGCACGAATTGGTGGGCGTGGAATTGATGGTGAACATGCCAAGTATGGGTGAGGCTTATCATGCCACCTGGAGAACTCGAATTCGTGTCGAGCAGCATGATGCATGGCATTCCGATATCCCCCTCGTGATTGAAGGCATTCGGGCTGGCCACGTAAGGATTGTCGGTGTGGCTCCGGATGAGTCCTTCTGCGATTGGCTGAATTGGGTGATGGAGGGCATGAAGCCCTTTGAGAAGCAACTTCGCGAGATCGTTCTCCATCTTCGTAGTCAGCGAAGCAATGCGAATGGAGTGCTCCGAGATTCTAACGGACCCTTCAGATTGCCTGCTGTTCCTGAAGAAGTGCCTGTTTGAGGTTAGATGTTCTGCAGAGAATTCTATGAGTTTTTCCTCTATGAGTTTTCGGGCCGGATTTCGAAAATGAACTGAAATATGCTCCGCGAATCGTTCCAGTTTCACGAAAGCTCCAACCGTCGAGGGCGTGCTGTCAAAGTCGGGAGTCTGCTGCGATCGTGCTCGGTGTGGATCGTTGCAGTGACGTTAGCGGTGGTCCCCTGGATCCTCGGCGGAACTATTCCACATGCCCGATTTGTGTTGCTGGCAGGTGCGATTACTGCCGCCATCCTGGCGCTGTCTGCTTGTCTTGTTCGGAAAGAGGCTCCGCTAGCACTGGCGCTGACGGCTCTTCCTTTGATGGGTTTTTGCCTGATTGCCCTCGTGCAGTTGATGCCGATTTTTGAGCATCCTGCTCTGCAAATGAAGCATGCGGTTCAACAGAAGTTTGCTGCTGATCTGCCGGTGTTTCAAAGGGGTGCGGAAGTCCAAAGTGATTTTCCGAGAACCGTTCTGCCTGCAGACACTCGCCAGGGGCTGGCTCAATTTCTTGCTCTCGCGCTGATCGCGATGGTGGTCAGAGAAACGGCCGCGACCCATCGCGAGGTGGCGATCCTCATGGTCAGTCTGGTTCTGAGTGGTTGCTGCATGACGGTTCTGGCCCTGTCTCAGCAGTTTGGTGTTGTAGAGACGGTGATCGGAAACCATTGGAAGGTCAGCATTTCGACCCCGTTTGGGTGTTTTGTGAACCCAAACAACGCAGCAGGCTGGTTGATCGTTTGTCTGGGAGCAGCGTTTTATCTGGGTGGCCGCAGTTTCAGAAACAATGATCATGGTGGAGTGTATGCGTCTCAACGTTGGACGACACGGCTTGACCGAATCTGGATGGAGTGGGCCAGATTCGTGGGTCGACTGGCGAATGTGAACACGTCACAAATCCTGGCTTCTGCGGCGATAATCCTTTTGATGGGGGGAATTGCGGCAACGCTGTCCAGAGCCGGTATTCTCGCTGGTATCCTCGGACTTTTCGCGTTCGGTGTCAGTCGATTTCATGCAGGTAAATGGCTGGCTGCCTTTAGCGGTTTGGCTGCTGTTCTCATTCTTAGCTGCCTGTTTCTGAGTCTAATGGACTTGGATACGATCATTGTCTCCGAACTGCAGACATTAAAGGATCCGGTTTCTGAATCGACCGGGCGCTTGCTGCACTGGACGGATTCCCTGCAGTCCGTTCGCGACTTTCCATGGCTTGGATCTGGTTTGTCAGCCTATCGGTGTGCCTCAATGCCGTATCAACGGCACCACACCGGAAAGTGGTTTCAACGCGCGGACAATCAATATGTGGAAGTTCTTGTCGAATGTGGTCTGGCAGGTCTGTTCCTCTTTGCCTGCGCCGGGTTGTTGTTCGCGGGCTTTGCCTTGAAAACCCGGGCAAAAACGCGTGGGCGTTCCGCTGCGGAGGCGAACATAGCGGAATGTCTGAGTGGAAGTGCCTTTATTTGTATAGTCGGTTTGGGAGCGGCCGCGTTCTTTGATTTCGGTATTTCCCAGTCTTCCGTGTCGGCTGCGTTGGTCGCCATGATGGCAATGCTGGAGCGATGGTCTGAGCGGAAAACAAAATCTCCGTCGGCAGAACTTCCCGAGCATCGCTCAGGTTCCAGATTGCCAGGAGTTGCTGCCGGACTCGTCTGGGTTTTAGTCATCGCAGCCAGTGTTTCCCTCCTGCCTGATACTCTGGCAGCGGCTCGAGTTTTTGATGCCTCGGTACCCGTGGAGAGACTCAAATCAAAGCCGGAGGTTATGTCCCTGATTGAATCCGGAGACTCTTTGCGGCGCGAACTTGAACTGGCGCTGGCCGTTCGTTCGGACGACATTCTCGGGCATCGCGTCAGAGTGATTTTACTTGAGCTGCTTTGTCGACGTGATCTCCTCCTGAAAATGACCACCGGGCGGGATCTGTCCCCGCAGCAGAAGAACACTTTGTTCAACGACCTGGATCCGGGGGTTCTCGCGTTTCGAATGATAGACTCCACAACAACGGATGATCTGCGGCAGCAGGTGCGGACAGAGATTGAAGCCAGTCTTAACAAATACCCCTGGCGTGCAGCCTGTAATACCCTGTTGGCCAAATCTATCGGGCTCCCATCGTTAGGGCTGATGCAAATTGAATCGGACTTCCTCTACGGGGAGTCCTTTTCCGGGGCCGCGGACATCGCGTATTTGCGATTTTCTGAGCCGCATGTGGCCGACGGGCTTTTCGAATTGGGGTTACTCCTGTTACGTGTAGGCCGTGTAGAAGAATCGCGTGACTGCTGGAGTCAGTCACTGGCCGCCTCGGAAACAATGTGTCCTTCAATGCTCGCGGAGATGGTCAGGAGTTCTGGCCCTGACGCTACGATTGAGTGGTTAATGCCGGACTCCTATGAATCCTGCGTGAACTGTGCGCTGGCCTGCAGAGCCAGTTCATCTCTGCAGCAAAAACTCTTCGATCGTGCAGAGCAACTTTGGGTGAAGCACAGCCCGCCAGTTACAGAATCGCTGATCGCTGTGCGGGTAGCCCATCTGTCTGAGTGCAATCGAGTTGATGACGCCCTGAGTTTATTGGACGGATATCTCGGCTCAGAACCCACCAGCCTTCGCGTGCGAAAATCAAGAGCCGACGTCCTCGAACGAACAGGACGTATTGACGAAGCGTACGATGAGTGGCTGCGAATTGGCACTTTTCATCCGGACGAACCGGCGACCGAAGCTGCTTTGGACAGGCTTATCAGAATGACCTCAAAGCCAGATCGCTGAATGTCGGGAAGGTAGGATCTTGTAAAGATCGCTCAAATTCCATGGTGAATCTGTCTGCATGTTCAGTTCGGATTATTACAAACAGTTGAATGTTAATTTATTGCCACATTCGCTTGGTGATTTTACACCTCCGGCTTCCCCATATCTCCCAGGTTTTTCCGGTGGCAGGGGATGCTCCTGGAGTTCCTGAAATATCGACTCTGTTGTGGATTACTGACTGAAAACGTCGCACAATATCTAAGTAGACGCAAGAGTTGCGGTTCAGCGAGGAGCCCAGCGTCGACAGTCCATGAAAACCGAGGAGTTTGTTACTTTGGCCAGCATGCCTTACGAAAATCAGCTTGTTCAGCCAGCCCGTGCTGAAGACCAGTCTGAAGGTCTGGACCTGATGGGCTTTCTGCGACGTCGCAAATCGTTCATTATTGTGCTTGGGATATTGGGAGTCGGGGTTGGATACATGATGTTCCAACGACAGATTCCGCAATATCGATCGAATGCTTGGGTGCAGGTGATCCATAGGAACTCTGATCCCCGACTGAAATCCATGTTGGCAGAGAAGGATCTTTCTGATTCGGATTATGTGATTAAGAGTCCGAAAACGTTGTCAGCTGCGTACCAGAATCATCGGCTCGGTGAACTTGCCGCCCTTCGGGGTCTTTCGGAAGAAGATGCGGTCGCTCGATTGGCCGGTATTATTTCGACCAGAAGTCTCTCTGCGAATGTGCTGGACCTCTCTGCCACGGGTGGTGATCCGGGGGATATGCGTCAGGTTGTTCAGGCCATTTCCGAGGAGTACGTGGCTGCTCAGCGGGGAAACTATCGAGATGCTTCAGAGGAGCTAAAAGAGTTGCTGACGAGGGCTCGTGAAGAGTTTCTTGATAAATTGAAAACGGCGGAGCAGGACTATGCAAAGTTTCGGGAAACTTCCAGTCTGAATACGGATGGGGATAACCCTTTTCGAGTGCGAGCGAAAGCGGCGGAGTCCAAGGTTTCTGCGTTGGAGCTGCAGAAAACCGAACTGATAGCTCAGTTGAGTCAATTGGAGGAGGCGATGAGTCGCGGTGGAGCCCGTGAGGCGATTATGTTGATGGTTGGGAAAGATGTTTCTGGAAATGCAGCATCGAATCTGGCGGTTAGTGATGCGGTCTCCTCACCTCGCGGCATTGCACAGTCGCTCTTTCCACTCATTCAGAAGGCGGCGCTGCTGGAGTTGGAGTTGGGGGCCGATCATCCTCGTCTGAAAACTACCCAGCTGCAAATCGAAATGACTCGGCAGCATCTTCAGGAGCTCTCCGGCCTTGATTCGGGGGTGCGGAAAGACGGTGAGACGCCGCCGGTGGATTTTCTGTCAATTTATCTGCAGTCTTTGAAAGAAGAGGTCTTGGTTCTTGATCGTCAGTTGCGTGATTTGCAATTGATGGCCGAGCGGGAGGATGTGAAGGCCCGTGAGTTGATGCAGGAGGAGATTGAAGATTCCAATCGAAAAAATGAAATGGACCGACTTTCAAAGCTCTTCAATGAAACCACAATGCAGATCAGTGAAGTGCAGGTCAATGCTGGCATGGGCGGAGTGACGGCACAGGTGCTATCGCCGGCTCGGCACGGCGTTCTGGTATACCCTGTGGTCACTCAGTTTATTGGGATGGGTGCTTTTCTGGGGGCATTTGTTGGCTTGGTTTTGGGCTATCTGGTAGAGATGGCCGATCGAAGCTTCCGAAAGCCGGAAGAGATGATCAGAGAGTTTGGTGTCCCGATTGTTGGGCATGTGCCGTTTATGACGGAAGATCGGATGAAGTCTGTCTCCGCGGAGAGTTCATTTGACAAGACCGCAATCTCCATTCATCTTCCTCGGTCACGACCTGCAGAGGCGTTCCGAGCAGTGCGAACCGCATTATGTTATAGTGCCTTGGGGGTCTCCCAACGGGTGTTGTCTGTCACCAGCCCGGCGGCGGGTGACGGCAAGTCGACATTGGCGCTCAATCTGGCGATTTCCCTGGCGCAGTCCGGTAAGCGAACGATTCTTTTGGAGGCCGACCTTCGCCGTCCGAAGGTGCATAAGCTGACGGGTGTGTCAAACGCAGTTGGCCTTGTTGATGTGCTGCGAGGTGATTCTGAGCTGGCAGATGCCGTGCAGGCAACAAGCCTTCCCGATTTCTTTGTTCTGCCCTGTGGCAAGCGTCCCAAAGATCCGGCGGAACTTCTGGCTCGTCCCCAGTTTGAACAGCTTCTGCAAGTTTTGCGCGAGCAATATGAATACGTGATTGTGGATACTCCGCCAGTTCTGGCGGTCACGGATCCTTGCGGTGTAGCAGCCCGTGTTGACGGTGTGATTGTCTGCATGAGGCTAAGTCGCCATACTCGCGATCTCGGTCGACGTACGATTGAACAATTGCGAGATGTCGGGGCGACTCTTGTGGGAATTGTGGTTAACGGTGTCGAAGAGCGAGATGCCTATGGCTATGGAAACTACCGCTACTCAGACTATCGACACTACTATAAGAACTACAATTATAAGTATGGATATAGTAAGTACGGCAGCAAAGATGGACGAGAGTATTACGCCGATGATCATGCTGGTGACCTTGCGGGTTCCGCATCAGAGAATCTGAATGATTCCTCGGTGTCCTGAGGTTCGTTGATGGCTTGGCAGTAGGTCCTGCCTGCCGGGCAGGACTTCGCGGCAAGCTACGACCTTCTTCGTGCACGTCTACGAACAAACCTGGCCGGGATTCTGCAGCCAATTGCACACAGGGTTCGCCTTTCGGTGACTCAACCGGGACTCTCAGGAACTGCTGCTTGGCAGGCAGGGCCTCCTGAAATTTGTGGCTGCATTGTGTTGGGCTCATTGTGTTCAGAGGTACTTGCTCGGGGATTCTTCTCCTGACCATGCGATTTCCCAAAGCAAAAAGATCCATCGCTTGAATTGGTGCGGGAGTTGCTAGTTTTGTCCCTGTGCTCGGGCGAAGAATATGAGGGGGCGAGGCGCAGGAGCGTCGCTGATGTGTGGCGTTTCAGTGATGTCACCCAGAGGCACGGAGTGCGTCTTTGGTCTCAGAGTTTCATGCAGGCCCTCTGTCTCTGAAGATCATGTTTCCACGACGTCCCAAGCTGCAGATTGATGGATAGCCGCCCCAAAGTTCTCTTCCTGAATCGATCTTACTGGCCGGACGTCGAGGCGACCGGTCAGTTACTGACGGAACTCTGCGAGTCCCTGCAGTTAACGTTTGACGTCAGTGTTGTTGCCGGCCAGCCCAATCAGATTCGAGATGCAACGGGGGGAACTTCCTGGCAGGAAGAGCCCGTTCGCAATGGTGTCCGAATACATCGCATTGCTCATGCGCAGTTCTCCAAGAGTCGCATGCTGTTGAAGGCGCTGAATTATGTTTCGTTTGTGAGAGCTACTCGTAGGTTCCTGCGATCTTGTGAAGCTCCTGATGTGGTTGTGTTTGAGACAGACCCGTTTCTTCTGCCCTTTGAAGCGCAGCGGTTACAGAGGCGAACAGGATGCAGGATGGTGGGGTATCTGCAGGACATCTATCCCGATGTCGCCGTTGCGATGGGGAAGGTTCCGGACAACTGGATGATTCGTCGGCTGCGGAAATCACTGTTTTCAATTTATCGTTCGTGTGACCGAATGGTCGTCCTCAGCGAGGACATGAAGCGTCTGCTTGTCTCGGGCGGCGTTGATGGTGACAAAGTCGATATTGTGCCAAACTGGGCCGATCCTGAAGTGGTCCGGCCGCTTGAACAGAGCCAATTTCGCATCAACAACGGGCTCGAAGAGAAGTTTGTTGTCATGTACTCCGGCAACCTTGGGCTGACTCAGAGACTTGAAGAATTCCTGCTCGCAGCAGAACTGCTGCACGACTTGCCACGAGTTGTCTTTGTGTTTGTCGGACAGGGCTCGCAGCGAGAAAGTCTGGTCAGTCTTGTTCGTCAGAAGAATCTGACCAACGTGCGATTCTTTGACTATCAGCCCAAATCAGAACTTGCTCAGAGTCTCAATGCGGCCGACCTGCACCTCGTACCCCTCACGCGCGAACTCAGCCAATGTCTTATGCCCAGTAAGTTGTACGGGATCCTGGCAGCAGGCCGACCCTACCTGACAAATGCACCGGCTGACAGTGAACTGGCAAGGCTGACGGGCGAATATCAGGTGGGAATCAACGTCAAGCCTGGTTCGCCAAAAGCCATTGCTGACGGGATTCGCAGGGCTGCAAATAATGCCTCCGGAATCAGCGACATGGGCAAAAATGCTCGAAAACTGGCTCTTTCGGAATTCACGCGAGAGAAGTCGGCCGAAAAATTCCGTGCCGTCCTGAAAACTGCTCTTATCCGCCATTAACGCTATTTGTCTGATTGCCGCAATTTGTATACTCCGGCCCCTAAATCGCAGTTTATGGACTTTCTGAGTTGTTGGGTGAAGGTCGCGACCAACCAGTCAGGGTGGGTGTACGGCCCGGATCAGACTGTCGAAGAACGTTAGTCCCTTTTCGCTTTGCCAGTCATTGGCAGGTTTCGCCTTGTCAGTCATTGGCAGGCTTCAGTTTCCAAGGGATTCTTTTGAGTCAAGTGCGGGCATAATGACTTTTTCGTCAACTTCCAGAATCTTTGTGGCAGGTCATCGCGGCATGGTGGGTGCTGCTGTTGTGCGCCGACTTCAACAGCGCGGGTTCAATAATCTGTTGCTGGCTTCGCGATCGGAATTGGATCTGACTTGCCAGGCGTCGGTCCATCAATGGTTTTCCGCCAATCGGCCGGATGTTGTTGTGTTTGCGGCGGCAAAGGTAGGCGGGATTCATGCCAACAGTACTTATCCGGCCGAGTTCCTCTATCAGAACCTCGCGATGGCTTCTAATGCCGTCCATTCCGCGTGGCAGACGGGAACAAAGCGGTTCCTGTTTTTAGGCAGTACCTGTATCTATCCGCGACTCGCGCCGCAGCCTACTGCTGAAGAAAGTCTGCTGACATCGCCGCTGGAACCCACCAACGAGGCCTACGCGATCGCTAAGATTGCCGGCCTGAAACTGTGTCAGTATTATCGTCGCCAGTATGGCGTGTTGTACCATTCTGCCATGCCGACCAATCTTTACGGGTCGGGGGATAACTATCATCCGGACAACAGTCATGTGCTTCCGGCTTTGATTCGTCGCTTTCATGAAGCGAAAGTTGCGGATGCACCTTGCGTCAACATTTGGGGGTCCGGGACTCCGTTGCGAGAATTCCTGCATGTCGATGATCTGGCGGCGGGAATTATTCACTTGCTGGAACTCGCTGAACCTCCTGATCTGGTCAACATTGGCAGCGGCCAGGAAATCACCATTCGAGGCGTTGCGGAGCTGGTCGCTGAAGTCATCGGTTACACCGGACGAATTGAAAACGATCTCTCCAAGCCGGACGGAACGCCACGTAAACTCAGCGATATCAGCTTGATCAAATCAACTGGCTGGGCTCCGCAGATTTCGTTGAAGACCGGTCTGGCTGACGCCTATCAGGACTTTCTGAAAGCAACCAGTTCCCAGCAGTTGCGTTCCGCGTAAGTTTTTTCTTTCGCAGGCACGGCTAATCATTGTTCAATACGTTCAGCAGTTCGACTGCTTTCTTTTCTTCACTCAACATCGCGAACCATAAACCTTCCCATGTCAAAAACTGCTCTTATCACTGGAATCACAGGTCAGGACGGCTCTTATCTTGCGGAATTGCTCCTTGAGAAAGGCTACAACGTCCACGGATTGGTTCGACGAGCCAGCACATTCACGACAGGTCGAATCAATCATATCTATCAGGATCCTCACCAGAGTGGACTGCGGCTTTCATTGCACTATGGCGATCTGACGGATGGGCAAAGTCTGACCAATCTGATTCTGGATATCGAGCCGGATGAGATCTACAACCTTGGGGCCCAGAGTCATGTTCGTGTGTCCTTTGATCAGCCTGTCTACACACTGCATGCGACCGGCGGCGGCGCTCTGAACGTGCTGGAGGCGGCTCGTCAGTTGAATAAGAAGAAGTTGGTGAAGGTTTATCAGGCCTCATCGAGCGAAATGTATGGCGAAGTGCTCGAAACGCCGCAGACTGAAAAGACACCGTTTCAGCCTCAGAGTCCTTATGGTTGTGCCAAGGTTTTTGCCTTCCATCAGACCGTGAATTATCGCCAGTCGTACGACATGTTTGCGGTCAACGGTATCCTCTTCAACCACGAAAGTCCGCGACGTGGTGAGACGTTCGTGACTCGCAAGATTACTCGTGCGGCCACTCGCATTAAGCTGGGACTTCAGGAAAAGCTGTTTCTGGGCAACCTCGAAGCCAAACGCGACTGGGGCTTTGCCAAAGACTATGTCGAAGGCATGTGGAGAATGCTGCAGCATTCGGAACCAGACGATTTCGTGTTAGCCACCGGCAAGACGCAGACCGTGCAGGAATTCGCCGATCTGGTCTTTGCCCAGCTCGAGCTTGATCCAAAGAAATACATCGAAATCGATCCACGCTACTTCCGACCGGCCGAAGTGGACCTGCTTCTCGGCGACTGCACTAAGGCCACAGAAAAGCTGGGCTGGACAGCCTCCACGACTCTGGCACAACTGGCCAAGCTGATGGTCGACCATGACCTCGAACTGGCAAAACAGGAAGCTGTTCTCGCCAAACTGTAGAAACGCAGAGTCAAAACAGGTGCTTAGTGCTTGGTTCTTAGTGCTTAGTTACTTAGCACCTGCTTTTTCAACCAAGCACCTGCAACTCAACCAGTGTTTTAAACTGCGATTCAACCCAT
>CAMAXD010000181.1 GCA_945861975.1 Candidatus Kuenenia stuttgartensis
ATTGAACCGGTTCCGCCTACGGGCAACAAGATTACGATCCGAAAGAGAATCGAAGCCCATGCAAGCAACGCAAACTGCGCTGCCTGTCATCGCAACATCGATCCGCTCGGCCTCGCCTTTGATCAATACGACGCGATCGGACAATGGCGTACTCGCGAGCATGTCCCGACTGGTGTGGGTGAAGATCCGCTTGTCGATGCCACCGGAAAAATGTCCGACGGCCGACCGTTCCAGAATGCGGTCGATTTCAAACGCCTGCTGATCGAAGACGACGACAAAGTCGCTCGAGCGTTTATCGAACAACTCTGCACCTACGCACTCCGCCGAGTCCTGACTGTTGACGACGAAGATGATCTGCAACTGATCGCAGCGGAAGCGAAGAAGAACGGTTACCAGGTCAGAGACATGATCCGGACCGTGGCAACGTCGGGACTACTTCGGAAGCGATGAGCGTGCAGGGAATCATCAATCATAACCCGGCCTACCAAGACCCTTCCGCACTCCAAATCCCAATCCCGGAGCAACCATGAATTTTCTCAACCATTCCTGGCTCATTGATCGTCGTCATGCATTGCGTGCGGCGGGGACTTGCATTTCTCTGCCGTTTCTTGAGTGCATGATTCCGCTCAGAGCGGCGGAAGGGAATAGCGAGTCACCTCGCAGAGCCGCCTTTATTTATCTGGCCAACGGAGTTCATTCACTCAACTATCAGCTCACGACGGACGGAAAGGATTATCAGTTCTCCCGATCGCTCAAGCCTCTGGAGAAGCACCGGGACGTCATTACGCCGATCAGCGGACTCCATCATCCTGGCAGCCTGGGCCATCATCACAACTGTATCAATGTGTGGCTCACCGGTGGAAAGATTGGGCCTTCAGAACGCAACACCATTTCCGTAGACCAGAAGATCGCCGAGATCACTTCGCAGCACACGCGGTATCCGTCACTGGAGATTGCTCTCACAGGAGGATCGCTCGCCTGGACCGCAGATGGTGTCGGACTGCCAGCACTGCGACGCTGCAGTGAGATCTTTGCGTCGCTCTTTGGAGAACCCAAAGGCGGCAAGGATGCTCAGCGAAAAGCACTGCGCCGCAAAGCCAGCGTGCTCGATGATAACCTCGCTGAAGTCCGTCAGCTTGAGCAGAAAATGGGAGCCGCCGACAAGGGCCGACTCGACCAATATCTAACGTCCGTCCGTGAAGCCGAAATCCGCACACGACGGGCCGATGCCTGGCTCGATACCCCCTTGCCCGTTATTTCAGAAGCTGATCGCCAACGGACGAATCGTGACATCGCTGCGACGATGGCAGGCGACTATTTCCGAACTGTCTACGACCTGATACTGCTCGCCTTCCAGACGGACCTCACGCGAGTCGCCACGTTCAGCCTTGGCGGTGAAGGCGATGCGTTCTCCATCCCCGAGATTGGCATTACCGAATCCCGCCATCAGCTCAGCCACCACGGGGGCGACCAGGGCTACATGGAGAAGCTTACAAACTACGATACGTTTGCGATCGAACAGTTCAGTTACTTCCTGACACGACTGAGCGAGACAAAGGATCTCAGCGGAAACCCTATGCTGGGCTCCACGATGGCCTTGTTTGGAAGCGGCATGACCTACGGGCACAGTCACGGCAATGCCAACCTGCCACTCGTGCTGGCCGGCGGCTCCGATCTCGGCCTGCGACACGGCAGCCATCTTGACTTCAATCAGGGGCATTTCCAGGGCTATCAGCTCGACAAACCGTCCGAGCATTATTCACTCTGCAGCCGCCCCGCAAACCCTGATGCTCACATGAGCAACCTGCTGCTCCTGATGGCCCAGAAAATGGGAGTGGAGACGGACGGGTTTGGGGATAGTAATAACGGGATTGAGATTTGATTGGGGCGGCGGAGCTCAGGCTGCGTTGCCGTGGAAGATTAGGATTAAGAAGAAGATTAGGATTAAGATTGGGGTTAATGTTCGAGGATCTGACTGGAGACAATAATGAAGCAGTTTGACCACGAGAAACTGACTGTGTACCAGCATTCGATCAAGTTCGTTGCCTGGGCAGCGGAGTTGCTCGAGTCGGTTCCGAAGTCGACTGCGGTTTATGATCAACTCGATCGAGCTTCAACCTCAGTCCCCTTGAATATCGCCGAGGGCAATGGAAAATCGACACCCAAAGATCGATGCAAGTATTTCGACACAGCGCGCGGTTCTGCCCTGGAATGTGCCGCCTGCCTGGATGTCCTGCTCGCCAAAAAGAAGATCAATTCTGAAACCGCCGAAAATGGCAAAGCACTATTGATCGAAATCGTCTCAATGCTCATTGGGCTCATCCGCTCCACCTCACCAGATCGTAAAATATGATCAATCATCATCTTAATCTTATTCTTAATCCTAATCTCCTTCCTGCTTTCCGTCTCACCCTGCGCCAACATCTCCTGCCCTCGCTCATTCTCCTCCTCTCAACATCCACCGCAATCGCAGCCGACGAACCCTTTCGGCCGCGGGCGGGAAAGTTCCCTCCTCTCGAAAAGGCCCACGTCTATCGCGGTGAACTCGTCTTCGTCGATCATCCCAACCGCCGTGGCAGTATTCGGCTGCAGGGGTCGGGCATGTTCTTCCGAAACGATCCGCATCCCTTCGCAATGCTGCCTTATGGGCTGGTCCGCTATCATGGAGCACCGGCGGATCTTCGTGACGTGCCGCTGGGAACAGTGATGCATGTCCATGCGTTTCTTCCGCCGGATCCGACAATATCTGCAGTGCCGGTCCTGCCGGTGGACAGCAAGTCCAAAGACGCCAACCACAATCGCGGGGCCGGCATTGCTCCCGCTGAAAATCACGTGTTGCTTCTGGAGGATGAACCCAGCTTCTGTCTTCGAAACGGGTTGGTCTGGAAACTGAAGGAAGTGGAACTCCAGAACAACGCCGGAATGATCGTGGCATCCCGCGAGCACCCCGAAGGAAGCGACGAGAAGCCATCAACGGAATCTCTGCCGTTCGATGCAGCAACGCGAATCTGGCGGGGCCGCGAGATGCTGCTGATCGAAGACATGATCAGCGAAGGAATCTGGCCCCCGCAGGGAAAGAAGAGTCTTGACAGTCAGGTCGCCATGCTCGGGATCACATGGAAACCAACGCCCGATGGTGTGTTTACCCGGTTTCACATTTCCGATATCTGGCTCGACGATGACGCCAGGCATCGAGCCGCCCGGAATCAGACAGAAGTGCACAGGGCATTCATTCGCAGCCGCTGGATGCCGGCGTGGATTGACTCCGTCGAATACGGCAAGTTTGGCCGCGCTACGGTCACGGCAACTCTATTTGGCGGTATGGATGCATCGCTCTACGCCGACTTCAAAAAAGACGTCCCGGCGATGATCAACGCGGTGGAAAACACGCTGAAGCATACTCACGGCGCTTACGGCCCTGCGCATATGGCGTCCGGAGGAACGATTCTGGATGTCACTCAGCTGCCCGGCGAAGCTCCGACCGGCAGCAGCGGAATTCAGATCCGTTTTGAAACAGACCTGATCATCGAAGGGATCCGCCCCGGCCGCGTAGTTCGAGTCCGCCCCAATAGCTGGCCCCAGGTCCAGGTCCCTCGCGAAGAATTCCTGAACGACGCATCCAGCCTCGAAGAACGGTTCCCTACTCCCGCGATCTTTCCCAAATACTGATGCTGACTTACGGCCCGCTCTCTGGTCACGCCAGCACAGCCTCAACAACATGGCCGTGGATATCCGTCAGGCGGAAGTCGCGGCCCTGAAAGCGGTAGGTCAGACGCTCGTGATCGATACCGAGCAGATGCATCAACGTGGCCTGGAAATCGTGAACATGCACGCCGTTGTTCGCGACGTTGATACCAAGGTCATCACTTTCCCCATACTGCACGCCGGCTTTTACGCCGCCGCCTGCCATCCACAAACTAAACGCATAGGGATGATGATCGCGTCCCCATTTTGGTCGATCATTGATATTGCCCTGAAGAAACGGAGTGCGCCCAAATTCGCCGCCCCAGATCACCAGAGTATCCTCCAGCAACCCACGCTGCTTCAGATCCAGAATAAGCCCGGCTGAAGGCTGATCCGTGTCCTTGCATTGAGTATACAGCTCGGTCGTTACGCTGCCGTGCTGATCCCAACCGGCATGCATTAACTGCACAAAACGCACGCCACGCTCAGCCAGGCGGCGAGCCATCAGGCAGTTGTAGGCAAACGTGCCAGGCTCCTTCACCTGCGGTCCGTACAGAGCCAGAGTCGCCTCCGTTTCGTCACTGAAGTCAGTGAGGTCCGGAACACTCGACTGCATCTTGTACGACATTTCATACTGCGCAATGCGAGTCGAAATTTCCGGGTCGCCATAGTCCGCCAGCTTCAGCTCATTCAGCTTTGCGATGTCGTCCAGCCACTTGCGACGCATCGACGAACTCACACCATCGGGGTTATTCAGATACAGAACGGGCTCGCTGCTGCCACGAAACTTGACACCCTGAAATCGCGACGGCAAAAATCCGCTGCCCCAGTAAAAATCGTAGAAGATCTGCCCGCACGATGTCCCTTTGCTGACACTCGTCATCACGCAAAACGAAGGCAGCGTGTCATTGTCGCTCCCGAGTCCATAGCTGAGCCACGCTCCGGCTGTCGGTCGTCCTGGCAGCTCCGCACCGCTCAGCAGAAACTGAATTGCCGGTGCATGGTTCACCTGTTCTGTGTGCAGACTGTGAATAAAGCACAGCTCGTCGGCGATGCCCGCAGTGTGAGGCAGAAAGTCGCTGACCCACGCTCCGGATTGGCCACGCTGCCGAAAAGGTTCCACGGGAGCCAGCATGACTTTTCCAGCCGTGTTGCCCGTCATCGTGCTGAAACGCTTGTCGCCGATGTAATCCTGAGGTACCGGCTGACCATGCATCTCGATCAACTTGGGTTTGTAGTCGAAGAGATCAACATGGGTCGGTCCACCGTTCTGAAACAGATAAATCACGCGTTTTGCTTTTGGCATGAAATGCGGGAGATCAGGCAAACCGCCTGAGCGATCAGCCGCGTGGCCATCTCGAGCCAACAGCGACGCCAGAGCCGCAGTGCCCAAGCCAGCCACCGAACGTCCGAAGAATTCGCGACGGCCGACGTGCAAAGAATTTTCATGCAATGGATTCATTATTATTCCTTCGTCAGTGTTTCATCGAGATTCATTACGGCCAGCGTCAGACTGGTCCATGCCGCGTGTTCGATCGCGTCCAGTTGTTCGTTGCGCTTCGATTCCCCGATCGCCAGCAGCTTGCCCGCCGCCTCCGGATCAGCTCGAAATTCACCGCGGGAGCGATCAATGGCCGCCAGCAGAATGGCCTTTTCATCACTTGTCGCTCGACGACACAATAGCTGACGAAAGACCGCATCGATGCGATTTTTATCACTCGTGTTGTCTGCAGCCCCTGCATTATCCGATGTCAGAACGCGCTCAGCCAATGCACGGGCCGCTTCAACAAAAGTGACGTCATTCAAAGTCAGCAACGCTTGAAGAGGTGTGTTGGTACGGAAAGACTTCACCGTGCAGGTTTGGCGCGTTGCATTGTCGAAGAACATGGTTGGCGCGATAATGCGCCGCCAGAACGTGTAGAGACTGCGACGATACAATGCGTCGCCGTGATCCTGAGCATACTGCTTGCGACCAAACGTGGTCTCCTCCCAGACTCCGGCCGGCTGATACCCTCTCACCGGAGAACCGCCAACCGCACGTACCATAAGTCCGCTGGCGGCCAGGGCCTGATCGCGAACCATCCACGAAGGCATCCGGAAGCGCGGGCCGCGTGAAAGATAACGGTTCTCTGGATCCTCCTCATAGGACATTCCGCTGAATGTTTCAGAGGCTGTCACATTCTCCGCATCCTGAGTTGTGATGCGCGAGGACTGGCGATACGTATGACTGGTCACGATCTGGCGAATCAGCCGTTTCACATTCCAGCCATGCTCGCGAAAATCAGCGGCCAGCCAGTCGAGCAGATCCTGTTGAAGAGGGATTTCTCCCTGCACGCCAAAGTCCTCCGGAGTCTTGACCAGACCGATTCCAAAGAACTGTTGCCAGAACCGATTGACAGTCACGCGGGCCGTTAGCGGGTTCTCATCAGACACAATCCAGCGAGCCAGCGCCAGTCGATTGACGGTTTCACCGGCGGGCAATTGTGGTAACTTCCCAGGAACGTTTGCTGTGACTTCGTCCCCAGGCTTACTGTAGATTCCTCGAGTGAGCACCCAGGTTTTCCGAGGCTGAGGCATGTCCTCCATCACCATCACTTTGGGGAAACCGCCGCGCAGATCACTCAACGATTTCTGCAACTGGTCCCGCTCCTTCAGCAACGCCCCGTATGTCGCATCGTCAGCCCGCTGCGCGGCAACAATCTGATCTCGCTGCTCCTGGGTTCTCTGATCTGCAGGAGTTCGCAGGTTCGCGATCAGTGCGGCATTGCTGTCATCCAATTTGGCATTCGCTGCCTCGCTGGCTCTTAATCGAAAACGACCGATGTTGTGCGATGCGTGCGGCGAATCATGCCGCAGCACAATCGTCAGCGTCGCGTCTCTGCTGATCGTCAAAGGCTCGGCGAGGCGGAACACGGCGGAGTGAGACCGATCAATCGGCTTTCCGGCGTACACTGCCCAGCCGGTATTCGAATCGCCATCAAACGCTCGGACAACCTTCAGATCTCCCTGCTCAAACGTGGCTTCGGCCGACGCGATTGACAATTTGGTCGCCTGATCGCTACCCGGCGGTTGTACCAGAAGCTCAATCTCCGTCAGCACAAAATTTCCGCTGTCCGACCGTGAGAGTCCGCCTTGCGTATGGCTGTCATGGTTCAACGCGTCGAGCCGAATTGCGGTGATTTTCTCGAGCCCGGATGACAGCTCCAGCGTATAAGTGTCGTTGCGAGGATTCGCGCCGGACGCCAGAATCGAACCCTCATCCTGAACTGTCAACGCTTGATGCACCGCGCTGCTCTTGATGGGTTTTAGCGGCTGCCAGGTGGATTCGCCGGCATTAGCCAGCGTCGTTTGTTCCCAGGCTTGTCGTGCCGCAACCAGTTCTTTCTCACGCTGTTCAATTGGCTGCTTTAACCCCGCAAGTTGAGTCTCGATGTCCTCTTCTTTTTGACGTTGCTCGTTGCTTCGCACCGTGAGCACAGGCGGAGTTTGCGGATTGCCGCCGCTGCCATCGACCGGCGTTTGGTTAAAGAACGCCGACAAACTGTAGTAATCCTGCTGACTGAGTGGATCAAACTTATGATCATGGCAGCGGCAGCAGTTCATCGTCAGTCCCAGCCAGACGGTGCCCATTGTTTCGGTCATATCCATGACGTAGTCGACACGATTCTCTTCCGCGATGCGTCCGCCTTCGCCATTGATCATGTGGTTGCGACAAAAACCGGTGGCCATTTTCTGTTCGAAAGTGGCATCGGGCAAAAGATCGCCCGCCAGTTGCCAGACGGTGAATTGGTCGTACGGCAAATTCTGATTGAAAGCATCAATCACCCAATCTCGCCACGGCCACATCGTTCTTTCATTGTCACCCTGATAGCCGTTTGAATCGGCATACCGAGCGGCATCGAGCCAGCTCCACGCCATGCGTTCGCCATAGGCCGGAGAAGCCAGCAGTCGATCAACCACTTTGCCCCACGCATCAGCGGACATATCCTGAACAAAGTTATCAACCTCGTCCGGAGTCGGCGACAGCCCAGTCAGATCCAGTGTGACGCGACGAATTAAAGTCTCGCGGGATGCTTCCGGAGCTGGCGTGACTTTTCGAGCCATCAGCCGCGCCTGCACGAAATGATCGATGGGATTGTTCACCGATGCCATCAGTCCCGAGGCAGCGACAGGCACCGTTGGTACTGCGGGCTTGACCAGCGGCTCAAATGCCCAGTGCGATCCCCACGGTGCGCCGGCTTCAACCCAGCGAGTCAGTCGTTCGATTTGGGCGGGCGTCAAAGGCTTCTTGACACTCGGTGGAGGCATCACAAGATCCGGATCATGACTCGTCACGCGGCCCATCAGTTTCGCAACACCTCCTTCGACCTCGAGCGATTTTCTCGCCCCTTCTTCAGTATCCAGCCGCAAGTCACCTTCTCGGGAGCCTTCATCGGGCCCATGGCAGTTGAAGCAATGCCCGGCGAGGATCGGCCGAATATCGCGACTGAAGACAATGTTCGATTCGTCGGCATGGGCAACACTTGAGAAGCCCACCAGCAAAGGAGCGATCAGCAGAAGTGAGGCCAATGTGTTGATGGTGTACTTGGACATGTCAGGCTCTGAACTGCAGGACGCGTGGAGTGAAACAACGTTGTCGCCGCCGGCTTGCCAGTAACAACTCATGCCTCTATTGTAATGTTCCAAACGTTCGGCGAGTAGTTTGCGGACGTCGCGTCATGCACCCGGCGAAAACAGAAAACCAACAGCGGTCGCATTCGATCGTGCGAGAAGGCCGTTTTCACATTCAGGCGTCCATAGATAAACGCTGATGAACACAGATATTCAGGCACAACGGAGTCATTCAGCACCGCGATCAAGGCAGTTGTGACTATCTGCGTTCATCTGTGTGCATCTTTGGAAAAATCTTCACAAGCCAGTTGTGACAAGAATCGCCTCGTCCACATCAAGCAGAATCGGTTCCCAACCATTATTCGCCGTGTGGCACTGTTGCTCTTAAAACGTTCAGCAAACACGACAGGCTAAAGATGATTTGGCTATGCCATTGCACACACGGTCGCGACGGGGCGCGAGAGCCACTCCGGCAGCGTCAACCTATCACCGTTGCCTGTCACCTTCCATCGGCCTCGTGCCGGCGTGGGAAACAACTGGCAGCTACAGAAAGAACCTCTCCCTGCGGACCGCAACTCTCCGTCCGATTCATCCGAGCGGAAGCAGCGAATGGGGCACACTCTTCCATCGCTGGTCGCGCCTGGGCAAGCCAGACGGAGACCCGGAGAAGAATTTTCATTTCGGCTGCTAGCCGTCACTTGTTAGCCCGCCGGCACCAGGCCGACGGAAGGCTGCTAGCTATTAACGCCACGTGCCTACACCAAGTGCCACCCTATTTCAGGAACTTCACCAATCTATGACCTTGAAGTGGGATCGGCGGGCCAAGCGGCTGGGGCCACCCAAACTCAAGAGTCTACTCATATCTTCCCCCAATTCTTCCGCTCGTTGTGCTGCTCACATCGCCAGATGTGCGAGGCCACACAAGTCAAAGCCAAAATCACGCCGCAGAAGCCAAAATCACGCCGCAGAAGCCAAATCGTCCACGAACGATGTCCTGAAATCGTCACCCCCCACAGAACCACAACGCATTCTTCGCATTTTGCCCGTAGTTAAATCCTATTTCAGGCCCTTGAGTTCATGGCGGCGGATGGATAGAGTTCCTGCATCGAACGGCAAAAATGTCTCTCTCAGGTCGCCGTTTGTAATCTCTCACTTTCAGGCTCAGTTCACCGTGCGTTTGTTTTTTTTCTCGACGGACCGAGAAGCATTCGCGAAATCCCGGCTTAGCCTGAATGTTCAACTGGAATCGTGCTTCAAGGAGGAAACACGCATGAACCGTATTCACCTGCGTTTGTTCACGCCCACCGACGATGCTGTCACGGAAATCGACGACGACTCACCGATTCCTGCCATCGAAAGCCCGGAAGACATTATTCCGTTTGAGCGTTCCAGAAGATCTGTGATTTTCAGCGGTCGCTTTATGCCGGCCGTTGATCGAGCACGCCTGCTTCACCAAAACGGAACGTGCCCCGAGTGTAGCCATCAGGACATCGAGCCGCTTGAGCTGGCCGATTCCATGATCAGTCCTCGTAACCGTCTGCCCGTACCAGGCACGGCCACGATCGTTGGTTTTCACTGCAACGACTGTGGGACAGAATGGCCGGTCTACGAAATGTCCTGGCGCAAAGTCTGAGTGGCAGGGCGAGAGCCCTCGCGCTGCAGAACAGTTTACCGATGAGCTGCGGGCGATGGCTGCTAATGCCGGCGCCTTCGGCTGGGCGGTCAACTGAGCGATCCAAAGCCTGAGTGTTAAATGTTGAGCGGACTCAGATAACTTTACGCGACTTCACACCATGCGTAGTTGGCGAAGGGGATGCATTTGCAGCCTTCAATCGTCGACACCAATCGTTGCAGCTCGGCTGAGTCTGAGACGGGAATCATTCCCAATTCTTCGACCAGTTCTCCTGGCAATTGGCTCAGTAGATAAACGCGCACACGCCGCAGCGCCTGAATCAACTGAGCGAACTCAACCGAGTCAATCGTTGGTTCACGCCTAAGCGGCTTCAGGAGTTCTTCTGGATCCTGGCAGCGTCGCAGCATGGTCGCAGCCGGGCCTTCAGGGATCGGCAGATCAGCAACGACGATGATACGGCCGCCTTGCTGCACAATGTTTGTTGTATTCTCCAATGCCTGGCCAAGCTGCTTCCAGCCGAAGGCTCCGCCCGGGACAGAAATAACGGCTCCCTCCAGCATTTCCTCAACGCTCACACGCCAAGTGCTGTCCACCAATTCTTTTCCGCGCGCCATCACATCTTCGGGAAGGCCTGCGAGAATCTCGGCTGGCAATCCGGCCGCGCCGGGGATGGCCTGAACCGTGAACTGAGTTCCCAGCAGCCAGCCCACTTCATCGACCATCTCGCGAAACGGACGCTGCTGCTCGGGCGTCAGCTCAGGATGCCCTTGAGATTGCGAGGCCTGTTGCGTCGCGATGTCTGAGAACGTCGGGAAAAGAATACTCGAGGTGCCTCGAAATCCCAGCAACCCGTCGAACGCAATAATCCCGACGGTAATGATCAGATCTGCATCGGACAGAAGTCGGTTGAGATAAACTCGTTCGCCGCCGGAAGTGCTGGCAATGTAGCTGATCTGACTTGAATCAGCCGGGTCATGCACGTGTACCGTGATCTGCTGTTGGACATGCAGTGGGAACTGGTCTCGCAACCATTGCCAGCCATTGCCGGAATAATCTGGTGGCAACAGCAGAGTCAACGAGACACCGCCGTCGGTCACCGACTGCAACTGTTCCCATACCGTCGAGATGATCTCGGCCGCGAACGGAGTTTCCGGATCGACAACCAGAATAACTCGATCGCCCGGCACCACGCATCGCACGAGTTCTGGATATCCCAGCGGATTCAGCAACGCTTCCCGGCAGCGATCCGACGGTAAAATAACCTGATCGGGAATCGGAACCAGAGGCTGATTGATGGAAGTCTGCAGCGACGAACAGACAGGCCCGCTGGTGAGGTGGATTTCAGATGGAGTACTCATGGAGCCGTTCGAAGAAGATGGGAGTCGTTACCAGATCCGTCCTGCCAGATCCGACCTGATTGTAACTTCGACAGCGAAACACTTCCTTTCTCAGGCACAATGAATACCAGATTCGAGCAACCAAGCGAAAAATTGCTGCGTTTTTGCATGTAGGCACGTTGGGGATTGAAACGAGCCGTGAAAACACGGAGAACACGGAGCGGCGACGCAAAAACAAGCGGACAGACACTTTTTCACGGCGGAAGTGATGAGAATCGGAATCCTTGGTGGGACCTTTGACCCCGTGCATTACGGTCACCTGATTGCGGCGGAA
>CAMAXD010000182.1 GCA_945861975.1 Candidatus Kuenenia stuttgartensis
AACAGCTTTTCGAAAAGGAACGCAGTGGACCGACCTTTGGAAAAAAATCCAGTGAGGGCGTCCGACGAGAGTATGCGTGCCGCCGTTGGACGCTCCGTTCACATCGCTCGGCACCCGGTACTAGACTGCGTTTGCGTGCGTCGGTGGTCACGACCGGCGCGGCGAACCGAAGTTCGATTCGCTCTCCGGTCCGACACACTGGGGCAGCCAAAGCGTTCCAAATGATTGTCTAGATACCCACAAATCATGACACTTGAAGTGACATTGAAATCTGACACAAATCTGACACAGAATTGGCCATTCAACCGCAATGCAACACAAATGTTAGATCAACCCCAAAATGCTGTTTGCGCCAACAGGACATTGACTTTCAGTGCTAACTCAACACAATCCCTATGTACCTGTAGGGTGCTTTACTTACGTTGACATCGTGGAGGTCGTTGGTTCGAGCCCAATATCGTCCACTTGACATCAAAACAGGTTTCCCCACGAACAGTGCGGAAACCTGTTTTTGTTTGCGGCCAGTGGAACTCCGCTTCTGAACGGAGTGATCCGCTGCGGACGAGCAGTCCGTCCGCCTCGAAGGGAATGCTGTTTTTCGAGAATTGATCTCAGAAACGCGACCATTGTTTCCCGGAGAAATGGACTACTCTATGTCTCAACGAGCCGTGCCGAGGTTGGTCGTTTCGTGTTCGATTCTGATGCTGATCTGCGAGGCTGGTTTGCTCAGAGGCCATTCGAGAGAACTTCCCATGCAAGCCCCGGCCTGCTTGGCTGAGGATCCTGCCTGGTTGAGGTCTATATGCATCCTGATATGCTTGAAGGGCTATGCGATCAATATCATTCCGATCGCCTCATCTGGGAAAGGCATCTTGGTCGGACTCCACGTCTGACCGAGGCCTGGGCCAAATTGGGTATGGCGAATAAGCAATGGAATGCACGACGACAGCGTCAGGCCAAAGCCGCATGGAACGGCATCGCATTCGAATACGCGGACACTGATGCGGCCTACGCGTCATTGGCGAATCTGGCGAAGGTGCTACAGGCTCAGGGACAAATCCCGGGAGCGATAAAAGCGTACACGAAGATTCTTGAGATGAAACGGCCGGTGCTTCACGAGACAAATATGCTCTATGGGACCTATCGCCATACCGCGTGCTGCAAACTTTCGAGAATCCACGAACAGTCAGGGGATCTTGTGCTGGCGGAAAAGTATGCACGGCAAGCTGTGGAACAAGACGAGTTTTACGATTTGTGCGGCACGTACGCTTACAGCGTGGAAATGCAGCTGATCGAGAGGGTAAGCATTCTCCAGGCACGGATTTTGGATCAAGAAAAAAAGAAGATTAATTCGCCAGGCAGCCGCTGAGCATTCCTGGCACGGGAAATTCACTACGGCAACGATCTGATTGTTTTTCGTTCGGCAACAAGCATGATGAAATTGTTTCCTGCGATCTTGTTTCTTGCTATGCCAGCTGTCGCTTTTTGTGCGCAGCCGTTGAGTGTTGCGACGTACAATCTGAACTTTGCCAATCGCAGCAGCGACGAAGTGCTTGACGCCATTGCGGAAGCCGATGCTGACATACTCTGTCTGCAGGAGACAACTCCGAATTCAGAGCGATTTCTCCGCCGAAAACTGGCAGCCGTCTATCCGGAGTTCTATGCCGCGGGCCATAAAGGCAAGCATTTTGCGGAACGATTCGTCATTGCATCGAAACGAAAGCTGCGTAACGTTGTATTTGAACCGCCCGGTGAGGGTCCCTTCGGGTTCCATCACGCCATCGTCGAGTTCGAGGGAACCGATATTCGGATCGTGAACGTTCACTTACTCCCGTTTGTTGTCCCAAAGAGCGCTACGCTTGCTGACGCCATGAAGGTGGTTGCCGCGACCGAAACAATCCATGCGACAGAGATTGCCGAGATCCTGAAAGTTGTCGACGGCAGTAAGCCTGCGATTGTCGCGGGCGATTTCAATAGTTTATCCACGTTCGTTGCTCCAGCTGCACTCACTGACTCGGGATTCATTGATAGCTACGCAGCAGTGCATGAGAAAGCTGATACGCATCCCACCTGGCAGTGGCCGACTCGGCCGATACCTTTACGATTGAGAATTGACTACGTCTTTCATTCGAAACATTTCCGAACCATCGATGCGGCAATAATTCGCCGTGACGGATCCGACCATTCCCTGGTGGTTACAAAATTCGAATTTGCAGAACAGTCTGACGCGCCGCGGGGGCAGTAGCTTCGCTTCTCATATCAAGACTAGTTGGGCGTTCGGGCCATTCCCACGAGAGCACAACCACCAGACCCAGTGCCGTCATCAACTCTCCGAGGACGGTTGCATGAAATCGCTATGCGATCGCATTCCGAACTCAAAGATGCTGAATATCTCGGGCTCCGTGCAGCACTCTGGCAATCTCGATGCCGTCAGATGTGGGTCGATAGTAGACCACGTAGTTGCCGACAGAGAAGCATCGCAAATGTCGGCCGAGGTTGGAACGCGGCTCACCAAGTTGCGGCTGGTGAGCATATGAATGGCAGCGTTCGCCTATGTGGCTCAGGAAACGATCGGCCGCGATCGGATCATCCGTAGCGATATTACAACCAGATCTGATCAAAATCCTGACTGGCTGCTGTGGAAACATGCACCACCGGCATCACTCGGGGCTTTTCGTCGATGCCAATCGTTGCCGTCCACGGCGTTTAATGTCTTCTATATCAAGGATTCCGGACTCGCCGGCGTCCAGCTGATCAAGACCAACCTTGATGTCCGCCCTCAATGCTTCCAGTTTCTGTTCACGTTCCCGGAGCAGATTCAGGCCTTCACAAACCGCCTCTTCCTCAGTGCGAAATCGACCTCTCGCCACACCGCGAGACACGAAGGTTTTGAATTCATCGGGGATGGCAATGGGCATGGGGGGTTGACTCAGAAGTGCAGGAAAACAAGGTCATCCAAAGTTGTTTCTGGCTGGCCGAGTATTCTAGTCAGCGAAATGCCTCTCCGTCATCTGTTTTTTTGCTGCCCAGACCTGCCGATCTCAGGCAAAGAATTGCGACATGGCAGGTCGGGATGAGTCATCTAACATGTGTCAACCATTGCAGCCACCTCAGGGAACTTGCCAAGAATCTGCAGTGCATTTGCACCGCGATCGGCGGACAGGGCATTTTTCCCGATTAATGTTACAGGGTGTTGGGGGCCAGTATCGTCCATTCACAGCAAAACCGATTTGGACGTGTTGGTGCTGGTCGATTGTATTTCAAGCCGCTTCGCAATTTCCTCCGGGCTGATCTGCAGAACCTCGCCGTTTTCGATCACGACGGCGTATTGGCCAAGGCGCATTTTTTGTTCGAGAGCTGCATGTGCGGACTGACGAAGGCTGGTGAGGGCGTCGTGTCGGATTTTTGCAAATTCTTCTTCGCTCATGACTCGGCTGCTTTCGTCATTTGTTGAAAAGAATCTTTGTCGACAACATATCGCAGATTTCCACGCTGATAGAAAATCTCGCTGGTTGCTGCGTCCCAGTTTCGTACGCATGTGCAAGTGGCACATACTGCAGCATACTCAAACAGCACGTTGCGAACACTGCGAAAGTAACGGCGTTCGATCACATCGGTCGGAATATTATGGCCGCCATGCTTCACGCGTTCGGCAACTCGCTGGAGGCAGGCTTCGACGGATGGAAGCCACAGATAAAACATCTGCACAATCCAGCCATCGCTCTTCAGTTGTCGGATCATCCGCAAATAGCTGCGGCCGGAAAGCGTTGTTTCGAATGCGAATGACTCTCAGCGACGGATGTACTCGTGAACTTCGGCGAGAAACAACCGCGACGCTTCGAGCTGGGCTTTCTCCGGATCTAACGGGGACAAGCCACTGGCAATCAGATCGGCGTTCACGAAATTTCTTGATGGACCGAAGGTTGACAAGTAGCCGAGGGCAAAGGTCGTTTTACCAGCACCATTGGGACCGGCGATGATCGTGCAGATGGGGCGATCGGCCTGAGAATCCAAAGTGGGAGTGCCGTCTAAAGTCATCAGCGAAAAATCCTGGCTTGAAGTTCGTCAAGCAAACTTTCCGCCGTTCGAATTCGGCCGGCATCTGCATCGGCAATTCCGCGACGAATGGATTGCAATGACTCCTGCATTTCTCGCCAGTCGCGAAGGGCATTCTCGGGCGTCAGTTCAACTTCTCCGCCTGCTATCCGCTGATCGAGATACTCGCGGAAACTACACAGCTCTGATATTGCGGGAGAACTCATGTTTTCACCAGTCGGAGAAGGAGAAGACCTGCGGAGAATTTACAAATTGAACCTGCTATCGGAAAGCACTATTCCCGAACCCCGATTTGAATCGATGCAGCTTGTCTGAGAATCTCTGTTCTTGCCTGTTCCGGAATGCTGAGCCACGTTTCAAGCAACGCCGCCAATTCAGGGACACACGCCAACATTTGCAGCGCATTTGCAGCGCGATCGGCGGAAAGGGCATTTCCCCCGGTTTTTCGTAGGGTATTTGAGTCCAATATCGTCCACTCTAAACCCTTACCAGAAAAGGACTTGCAACAAGAGATTTCTGGGTAAGTTTCTTGGGTGAAAAGTTGGGTAAAAGGGGAACGTCAAACGAACAAAGCCACCAGTGATTTCACTGTTGGCTTTGTTTTTTGGGTAAATTCTTTACCCAAGGTCACTTTGGGAGCGGCGTCATTTAACAAGTCTTGCCTGTCTACGTCATTCGTTTGCCGCAAGCCTCATGATTGCCGCTCTGTAGACTGCTTCGGAGAGTCGGCCCTTTGTGGCGTTGTGCGACTCTCGGCATCAAGAACGGTAATCGTGTCGCCATCTGCGACGTGACAGCAATCGTGCAAATCACCGAGTGGGTGTACCAGCAGATCGAGAAGGCAAATGGGCAGGTGTGGGTTATGGAAAAGGTCTTGAGGCAACTTGATCCAGAGTGGGCCAAGTGTTTTGCGATGTGAATCACACCCTCCTTACCACAACGGACCATGCCTTCGGCCCGCCATCGCTGAACTTCAAATCCTTCATGTCGGGTCGTGTCTCAAACCTTGAAGGCTCGACGGATTCGACCATCCAGCCCTCGGCGAAGGCATCCCTTATTTCTCCGGCGAACCCCGCCGTGGTCCCTCCCCGACCAACCTTACTTCGGACGGTTTTTTGGGTCTTTGCTGCCGATGTCCGTTCCGTAAGCGCCGATTTCCTCCTGCGACACGATCGCATCGTGGTTTGTGTCAGCAGCGTCAAAGTTCCGCAACAGTTGCTCGACATCAGTCTTCGGCGGTCAGTTCGTCAATGACAATGACTGATGGGCAGAGGATACTGTCCAGCGAGATGACCTCTCGAAGTTGCGTCAGGCCGCACCATTCGATGAAATTGGTCCAGCTTTCGCCGCAGGCAGGGTCGAATCGCTTCACAGCAGAATAGATGGCTGGCATGGTAGTTCTCTCGCGGCAACTTGTTGCACGAATTCACAGAATCCCCGCCAACGCCTCCTCCAGCAAATCCATTCGTGCCAGGCCCGCTCTGAGCGATTCGGATATACCAGACTCGCCCCAATACGCCCCAGCCAATTGCCCGCAGATGGCCCCGGTTGTATCGGCGTCATCACCCAGGTTGACGGCACGCAAGACAGCCTCATCAAAATTGGAGGCATCATGGAATGCCCACAACGACGCCTCAAGGCTTTTAACCACCCACCCCGATCCCTGGATGGCAGTCGGTTGCTTCTGGCAAAAACTCCCCTGGGCAATTTCTTGAATCAGCGGATGCAGCGGCTTGATGTCGTTGAGTTGCTTCAATGGCTTCCAGTCTGGGGAAAGAACTTCATCTCGATCTTCGCCGTGGATCAAAGCAGCGAGAACCGTCGCCAGATATCGGCACGCCGCAACACATTGATCGCTGGCGTGTGTTGGCAAGCTGGATTCTTCGGCCAGTCTGGAAAGCTCATCCAGTTGATTGGCGTAAAGATGGCCGAACCGGATCGGCACCGGAGCCAGCCGCATGATCGAGCCATTGCCGCTGGCCCTGTCGGATCGGTCGCCGGAAGTGAGGGCATTTTTCTTGGCGACGAAGTTCCCCAGCGCACTCCTCGTGGTGATCCCGATGTCGAAGCATCGACCGTTCACGGAATACTTGCCGGTCTGCCACCATTGAACGTATCGGTCGGCTTGGTCATTCAAGTCCCAGCCCACGGCGATACTGTCGGCGAGCGCCAGTGCCATGCTTGTGTCGTCGGTCCATTCCCCGGCGTTCAAACCATGCGGCCCACCGTTTCGATAGCCAGTCACGGGTTTGAAGCTGCCAGGGGATTTGAACTCGACAGCGGCTCCCAAAGCATCGCCCACAGCCAATCCGATCAACGCTCCACGGCGACGGTCGTTCATGATTTCGCCTCCAGCTTGAGCCGCTTGCCCCACACCATTTCATGCGTTGGCCAGACTTCTGCATCTATGTTGGCCACGATCCAGGCCCGAACATCCTTGATCGAATCATCCTTGATCGAATCATCCACGAAAGAACGACGGCATGGCACGCATACACGGACGAAATTCGGGGAGCGATTGAACGTCCCAACCTGCCGCAACCCAAAGTTCGTCAGGATCGTCTCCCCGGAGCAATTCTGACAAACCATACCACCACCACGCCGCCAACCACTCTTCATCGCCTCCCACGGGATAGAACCGTCTGGAATGCCGTCCCAGGCAAAGCCCGAACTCGTCCCAGGAGCCGCTTCGAGATCATCAGCATCTTTCTCGAAACGCCTCACCCATTTGCTCAGGAAGAGTTCCAGGTCGAAATCAGAGGCAAGCGGGACGCCGTAAAGAAACGAGTCGCCAGTCAGCGTGGTGACGGTTTCTTTCTTACGATCACGGAGGACGATCTCGATCTCAGGCCGGGCCAGCCCGTGCGACTTGAAGAAGGCTTTGAGATCGGCACGGTTCGATCCCCAATGATCGACCACTACTTTTCCGGGTTGAACTTCCAGAAGGTTCAGTGAGCAGCGACGGACGATCAGTCTTATGATCCTGTCTCCATCGCTCGCTGACAGCTTCGACAGCCCCTCGGCGGCACGAGCAAGGATCGGCTCATGAGTGTTTTGAAGGGACCATTGAACGGGATCGGCGACGGGCCAGTGGTTCAAGGTGTCGGTGTGGATGAAGAAGAATCGTTGGTCTGGGGTTTTGGCGAAGATCCCTTGGGGAAGGAGCAGCGCCCCGGCGATGGCGGCGGTGGTTTGAAGGAATTTTCGGCGATTGGTCATGGTTGCTCCCCGGGAAATGGCCCAGAAGGATGACGCTGTTTCCCTCAAGCTGGTTCGTGAGCATGGAGGAATCTCTGTTGAAAGCCCAATGATTTTGGTAGCAACGCACTCTATGTGTTGTATACCCAAAGTTTTAGAAACATCATCAAGGACAGTCGTTTCATGTTAAAATCACGAAGCACCATTCTGAATTACCGGGATTCGATATCGCTTGAGGAAAACATGAGAGAGGCTGAGTTCAAGGAAAAGAAGTCTGAGTTGGAAAGAGCCTTGCAGGAGCGTGATGAACTTAGTGGTCGCATCAGTGAAGCAGAAATTGATCTGAAAGAGATGCTTCTGTTGATGGAACAATTCAAGAGTGAGGGCCAACGGGCGGAGTTTGAAGAGATCGACAATGCCTATCAACAAAGCTACCCTGACTATACCGACCTGCTCCGCCAACTGGCATGGCATGAGCAGGAAATTCAAGCGACGCAGATCAACATCAAGCGTACAGAAGACGACGTGCAAGATACTGGCTTCTTTCCGGGCCGCTGACACAATGACAAGCGAGTGTCTTAACAAACTGAAATTGCTGCTTTCCAGCCAGCAAAGATGTCTCACGCTAAATTGATCCGCATGATCTTCAGCCACGGCGGCTATCCCGATGCAGGACGAGACGCTGTCGTCGAGCTTGCAGGTGGCGGGGAATCGGCACTCGATGCCTTCTTGAAGGCTCGAAACAAACCACTCAAGTCTGAGCTTCATCCTCGGGTCTTGTGTGACACCGATTCTCAAGTATTCGGTGAATTTTCTCGGCAGAATCCAGATGCACTGATCGACAGATTCGAGTCAGGCGACATTGATGAGTTCAGCATCTATTGGGCTTTGGCGTCTGCAAAGGGGCAACGATCCATTGACGGATTGCTTGCTGGGCTGAAGAGCAAAGAAAAGTTTTGTCGCTGGGCGGCGGTACAGTCTTTAATTCAACGAAAGAACAAGATTACCGCAAGAATTCTTGTTGAATCGTTGAATGATCGTGCGTCATTGGTGAAGTTTACCATCGTGCAGGCGATGCGATGGAATCGAATCTTTCGACTCCCAGAGGCATTACCGGCACGACAACGCATGATCGACAGCAAGTCGATTCAGAAGCACAGTCCGGGCATTTACAATACAGCAACGGAAGTGGTAAGTCTTATCAGAAGTGAAATGGCTGGTTCATCCAAGAAGACGGTCTCACGAAGAAGACGGTCTCACGAAGAAGACGGTCTCACGAAGAGTTAACAAAGCCACTGGAGAATGACCAATAGATGAAGCCATCGAAGATGAGATCAGACAACTATTGGCATCGCGTGAAAAGATTGCCGCCATCAAGCTGTATCGGGAAAAATCCGGTGTAAATTTGGCTGAAGCAAGGACAGCTTCAGTTCGGTTTCTCGTGGGAATGCGCAGTAACTGCGAACAACAAAACCGACTGAGAGTCACTCAGCAGGAAACTTTACGATAGTCATGTTGCCGTATCCCGCAGGCCATTGGCTTTCCATCTCGACCTCTCCGACAAAATCCGGCTCATTCAGTTCGGCGGTAAAATCTTTTTGGAGCTTTCCAGTCTGATCGATGTACAGTTTTGCCAAGTATTTGCCAGAAGGGAGCTTCCCAGCAGCAATCTGTTTTTCCCAGTCTGTGCCTCGTTGTGCCGTCAGACTCAGCGAGTGCTGCCATAGATTACCGCCACCAAACACGGGTCGGTCTGATGTCGCCACTCGATGTTCGGACCAGCCGGAAGCAGTCTGCTGATAAAGGTCAACCTGCAACAGCATCTTGTCGAACTTGGCCGGGACACCCTCGATCTTGAACCAGATGTCCGTGACGACCGACACTTCGTCGCTCGGCTCTGGCAATGGTTCGGACTTGGCATATTTGTCATGGACGATGGCCGTGTAGTCGTCAATGAATCGACGGAATTGCTTATAGGATCGGTCGCCAATCACCATCTTCTGTCCACCGCCATGCTTGACCTGCATGGTTGGCTTCATGAGCAGCAGACTTTTTTCTGGCTCGTCAGTGTCGATCAGGTCAGCTTCCAGCATGTAGTTCAGAGTCGCCTGCGGATCACGGAGCGTAATCCATGACACCTGCTCCCCATGTTCTTTAACTTGTTTCTGATTCTGGTCGGGAGAGTGACAGGCGGCACAACGCCCTACTTCAGTCCAGACGTTTTCAACAAACGAAGCCAGCACTCGATCCTTCCGAGCGTGACGAATGATTTCTTCGGAGAGTTGAGGGCCAATCGGTTGAACATCTTTGTCAGCGATCAAAGTTGAATCACTCACCGCTGCTCGGACCCATGCCCGAAATGCCTCAAACTCCACCTGCCGGATCTCATCGGTCACAAGACTTGGCTGCTCAGGGCGACGATTGATGAACGTCAGGATTTTGGAGTCGTCTGGTTTCGCCACATCGATCAGGCCAGCCGAAACCAATGAGGCAAATGTCTGTTGCTGGGTGGGGCGGATGTACTCTTTGAGATCAACACCACTCAAATGACATTCGGCGCAACTGGAAGGTTTGGCCGACTGAAAAATCGGCAGGATGCGTTTCTCAAAGATTGCGAGCGAAGAGTCGTTGCTGGTGAGTTGAGGCGATTCATCATGGCTCTCAACCAACGATGACGGCTCACCAGCAGACTCACCGTCAATACTGGTGGCTTGAGATACTGATTGGGCATTGGCTTGTGGTTCGTCGTTTTGGCTGCACGAAACAACGCAGCACAGAACCATCGACATCATGATAAAGCGAAGACTTAATGTCACAGAAACCTCTCAATTGCTCGACAGCGACAAACAAACCGACGCTCATTTTGAAATGTGATTCTACAGACAGGAACGTCGAACGAATAGCTTTGCATGCTGGTCCAAAGAGACGCATTTCAATTCGAAAGTTGAAATACCGGGTCATGTCGAATGCGGTGAGGAACGATTTTAGGTTGAGTGGAATCGGAACGACGACAGCGTATGGTACGATATCCTTGTTTTTTGACGCCCGAACCATTTTCTTGCTCGTATTGGGTATCCAATTGTTCGCAAACTCCAGAAGAAATTTGCTCGTGATTCTGCGCCGGCAATGCAACTGGCGGTCAATAGATTGTCAGGCGGTAGTCAGCATCCATTCATTTGAAAGTTAACACCCATGAAACTCCTCAGCATCCTTATTCCTGTTTTGATGATGGCCCAGTTCCTATCTGCTGAGGAACCGATCCGTGAACGGATCGAGTGGATCGACATTTGGGTGACGGACGCAGATAAAGATGATCTTCCACGAGTTCTGTTGGTGGGAGATTCGATTACCAGAGGATACTTCGGCGGTGTCGAAAAGCACCTGGCTGGGAAAGTCTATTGTGCCAGACTGACCACATCAAAATGTGTGTCCGACCCCACATTTGATGATGATCTCCTGCTGCTGTTGAAACAGTACAAGTTCTCAGCAATCCACTTCAACAACGGACTTCACGGCTGGGGCTACACGGAAGATCAATATCGAGACGGGCTTCTCAGGACTGTGGCAGCCGTTAAGGAACATTCCGGTGGTGCCAAGTTCATCTGGGCAACGACAACTCCCATGCGTGAAAGCAGCGATCTGCAAAAGTTCAGTGAACGGACAGAACGAGTGAAAGTGAGGAACAGGCTTGCCGCTGAGATCATGAAGCAACACGAAGTTCCAACAAACGATCTGTTCGAGTTTGTTAAGGACCATGCGGACTGGCAATCCACGGACGGAGTTCATTTCAACGCAAACGGCAATGAAGGTCTGGCAAAACAAGTGGCTGAAAGTATCATGAAACAACTTCCGACCGCTCCATAGCCAGTTGGGAACAGCATGTTCGTCGCCGTCATTTTCAGCAGGTTGAACGCAATGTACTCAGTCGTGTTGGCCTACGAGAAAATCAAAGCTGATGATCGTGCTGAATCAAGGTTTCACACGAGTCAATACTTCGAAACGTGCTTCGACTTCAACTTTCCCTTTAGACCGCTGCTGCAATTTGTTGCTGAATGTTTGCGGCAAGAAGGCGTGACCATCGATTTCAGCCTGCGGGACTACATGGAGTTTGAAGACTTCGTGGAAGGATCTCTCAGGGTTGATGGCAGGGAGGTCGCTGTCTATTTCGAACATTCCCTTTCCTACTTCTCGCTGTCATCGAATTCTCAGGAAGATCTGATGATGCTGGTCAATGCTTCGCAGGGCAAAGTATTTCAACACGAGGGATACGGCCTCGACAATGCTCAACTCGGCTAGTGCTCTGTCAAGGCTCAATTTTCGGGTACGACGG
>CAMAXD010000183.1 GCA_945861975.1 Candidatus Kuenenia stuttgartensis
CGGGAACCTGGCGAGCAAACTCCTTGAAGCCGGTCGGCTTACCCATGACTCATTACTTTCGGTGCAATATCGTTCTTCAGGAATCCGGACCCGATCACAGCCTGCACGGCAGACAGCGGGATGCGCGTACATCGAACCGGGACGTTGGAGGTGACATGATAAAACTCAGACACGGCTGCATTCGAGCGAACGACGGTCGGACGTCTGAATTCCCGCGAATTTCAGAGAATAGACCGCGTATCCTGCCGAAAAAAACGTTCGCCCAGGGCCTGGACCCGCGGAATCAGCCGCTCAGAGGACGACACCATTCGATCAGTGGCCGTTTTCGGGTTGCCCAGGAACTGAAAATACAACTGGCTAGACGCGAAGAAATCGGAGCAACCATGACTTCATGGCCCCGCAACCGCCTTCGCCAGCATCTTCCCGATGGATCCGAATTCCGCTCTTCTTCTGCGATATCGCGCGAGAACGAACTCAACACGAACCTTTTGTCTCGAATCAGAACAGCTCGAAAAAGTTCGTCAAACTGCCAGAGAGCTTCACAATAAAGCGAGCCGCATCCGCCCCATTCACTGCACGGTGGTCATAGGACAGCGAGAGCGGAAGCATCAGGCGTTCGGCCACCTGACCTTCTTCCAGCACCAAGTGATTCATCCCGCGAGACATCCCGAGGATCGCCACTTCCGGATAATTCACAATCGGAGTAAACGCTGTCCCGCCGATGCCGCCAAGGTTGGTGATCGTGAAGGAGCCGCCCTGCATTTCTTCCGTCTTGAGCTTACGATCGCGGGCTCGACCGGCGATGTCTGTCAATTCCGCCGCGACTTGAAGGACGTTCTTCTGGTCACAATTACGAATGACCGGAACAACAAGACCGTTCGGCGTGTCGACGGCAACACCGATGTGATAGTACTGTTTCAGAACCAGCTCACCAGTCAACATGTCGACGCTGGAATTAAAGTTCGGGTAAGCCTTCAAGGCTCCGACAACGGCTTTGATCATGATGGCTGTCATCGTGATCTTGGGTGAGTTCGGATTCGCCTTCACGTAACGCTTGCGAGCAGACTCAAGTTCGGTGATGTCCGCCAGGTCGTGCTGAGTGACATGGGGAATCGTGACCCACGCGTTGCTCAGATTGACCGCAGAGACGCGAAAGATCTTGCTCATCGCGACTTTTTCAACCGGGCCAAACTTGCTGAAGTCCGGAAGCGGTTGAGCCTGCACGACTCCGAATCCTGGAGCCCCCGCTGCGGATGTCGCTGCGGGTTGAGCCATTCGGTCACGCACAAAGGCTTCGACGTCTTCGATCGTGACGCGACCGCCAGCCGCAGAACCCTTCACAAGCTTCAGATTGACGCCCAGCTTGCGAGCCAGTCGTCGAGTCGCGGGGCCTGCCGCTGCCGGCGGCCCATCCGACTTTGATACGGTCACAGCTGGCGTTGGAGCAGAAGGTGCGGCCACTTTCGCAGCCGGAGCAGCCCCCAGTGTCGGCGCAGCTGCCGCTAATGCTGATGGCGTTGCCGGTGATGGCGTTGCGGGTGATGGAGCAGAAGACATCGTCGGGGCACTTGCACCGGACGTCGCGTTGATCGTCAGGAGTAATTCACCTATCGGGATACTGTTTCCCGGCTTCACATGCACAGCCGTTATTGTCCCGGCGTGCGGACAAGTGATCTCCGCCACTGCTTTATCGGTTTCGACTTCGCAAACCACGGCCCCGCTTGCGATCGTGTCGCCAACCTTCACCGCAACCGATGCGACGTCGACCTTCGTTACACCTTCAGACACTTCCGGCAAGCGGAAATCCACTGGACCGGACGCCACCGACGCAGCGGCCGGCGCGCTTACCGTTGGAGCTGGTGCCGCGGCAACTGGTGCTGGTGCAGGAGTCGTGGCGGCTGGTGCTGGTTTCGCTGCGGGCGCCACCGGAGCTGGAGCTCCGCTGGTCTCCATCAACAGAATTGGCTGACCCACATTGATCTTGTCTCCGGACTTGATCAGGATCTTCGTGATCGTGCCGGCATGCGGACACGTGATCTCCGCAACGGCCTTGTCCGTTTCGACTTCGCAAATGATCGCGCCGGACGCGATGACATCCCCTTCTTTGACTCGCACTTCTGCGACATCAACCGAGGTGACTCCTTCAGACACTTCCGGCAGTTTGAATTCGAGAGACATAGGCGTATTTAGTTTTCAGTATTCAGTTTTCAGTGTTCAGTAGGGCGAAAGTGAAGTGTTCAGTTTTCCGTTCTCAGTGTTCAGTGTTCTGCATCGCCTCAGATTGGTCCAACCGCGATTTACTGAACACTGCCAACTGAACACTCGTGTCACGCATTCAACGGATTGATTTTCTCCGCGTCAATCTCCAGTTGCTTCAGCACGTCAGGTAGCTTCGATGCATCGAACGCGCCCATGCGAGCGAGGCCTCGCAGAGTTGCGTAGGTTGTGCATTCGGCGTCGATCTGGAAGTGACGACGAAGTTCCGGACGAGTTTCACTGCGTCCGAAACCGTCTGTTCCCAGCACGATGTACTCGCCCGGAATCCACTCACGGATCTGATCAGCCACCAGACGAACGTTATCGCTTGTTGAGATAAACGGCCCTGTGACGCCATCCAGAACCTGTTCGAGGTAGCTGTGTTTTGCAGGCTGACCCGGATGCAGATCGTTCCAGTGCTGGCAATCCATCGCGTCGCGACGCAATTCGTTGTAGCTGGTAACGCTCCACACGTCGCAACCGATGTTGTACTTGTCCTTCAGAATCTGCTGAGCCCGAATGGCTTCTCGCAGAATCGTCCCGCTGCCAAACAACTGCGGACGATGACGCTGCCCGTCGCCGCTGTCGGTGGAACTATGTCGGTACATGCCTCGAATGATTCCGTCAATCACGTCGCCACGATCCGGCATTGCAGGCTGGATGTAGTCTTCGTTGTAGACAGACAGGTAGTAGAAGATCTCTTCACCGTCCCCATACATCCGCTGCAGACCATGCTGGACAATCACTGCCAGTTCAAACCCGAACGCAGGATCGTACGATCGGATCGTTGGCACGGTTGAGGCCATCAACTGGCTGTGACCGTCTTCGTGCTGCAGGCCTTCGCCATTCAGCGTTGTGCGGCCGGAGGTTCCTCCGCAAAGGAAACCCTTGCAGCGAGTATCCGCTGCGCACCAGATCAAGTCGCCGACTCGCTGGAAGCCGAACATCGAATAGTAGACGTAAAACGGAATCATGCTCATCCCGAGATTTGCATACGCGGAACCAGCAGCGATGAAGGAACTCATCGCACCGGCTTCGTTGATGCCTTCTTCAAGAAGCTGGCCGTTCTTGGCTTCACGGTAGTAGATGGCGTTCTTCGCATCCACTGGCTCGTAGAGCTGACCCTTGCTCGAATAGATCCCGCACTGGGAGAACAAGTCTTCCATCCCGAACGTTCGGGCTTCGTCTGGAATGATGGGAACGATGCGTTTTCCCACGCCCTTGTGCTTGATCAAACCGCGCAGGATCTGACCGAGTGCTCCTGTCGTTGAACCCGGAGCATCGCTGCCTGGCAGCAAGCCTTTTGCCTGAAATGCTTTGTCAGCAAGGGCCGGGATTTCCACAGGATCCGGCACCACAGTTCGCGAAGGCACGAAACCACCGAGAGCCGCTCTTTTCTGGCGCAGATACGCCATTTCCGGGCTGTCCTCAGCAGGCTTGTAGTACGGAAGCTTCTCCAGTTCGGCATCGCTGATCGGGAGGTTGAAGCGAGTTCGGAAGGTGCGCAGCGGCGCCATCTCGACGTTTTTGGAGTTGTGAGCTTTGTTCTGCCCTTCTCCCGCATCGCCAAGACCGTAGCCCTTGACCGTCTTCGCAAGAATAACAGTCGGAGCCCCCTTGTGATTCACGGCAGCGTGATATGCGGCGTAAACCTTTTCCGGATCGTGACCACCACGACGAATGTTCTGCATCACGTCGTCCGAAAGGTGTTCAACCATTTTCAGCACTTCCGGATCCGCACCGAAGAAGTGCTGGCGGATGTAAGCACCGTCAGACACCGTGTACTTCTGGTACTGGCCGTCAACGACTTCGCCCATGCGTTTGACGAGTCTGCCGTTTTCGTCCTTATCAAGCAACGGATCCCAGTCCGTTCCCCAGACGACTTTGATCACATTCCAGCCCGCGCCTCGGAAGGCAGCTTCCAGTTCCTGGATGATCTTGCCGTTGCCGCGAACCGGGCCGTCAAGACGCTGCAGGTTGCAGTTGATGACCCAAGTCAGGTTGTCCAGGTTTTCTCGAGAGGCCAAAGTCAAAGCACCAAGCGATTCCGGCTCATCACATTCGCCATCGCCAAGATAAGCCCAGACGCGTGACTTGGAAGTATCAACCAAACCACGATGTTCCATGTATCGCAGGAATCGTGCGTGATAGATCGAGCAAATCGGACCGAGTCCCATCGATACCGTTGGGAACTGCCAGAACGTCGGCATCAACCACGGATGCGGATAGCTGGACAGACCAGTGCCCGCCGGAAGTTCGCGTCGGAAGTTATCGAGATGCTCTTCCGTCAAACGGCCTTCAAGGAACGCGCGGGAGTACATCCCGGGTGACGCGTGGCCCTGAAAATAAACCATGTCGCCGGTGTGATCGGCTGTGCGAGCATGGAAGAAGTGATTCTGTGCCACTTCATACAATGTCGCGGAAGACGCAAACGTCGAGATGTGTCCGCCGACCCCGCCACCTCTTTGATAGGCGCGGACGACCATGGCCATTGCGTTCCAGCGAACGTAGCTCTTGATGCGACGTTCCATTTCCCGGTTACCCGGGAACTTCACCTGATCGGTGTGATGAATCGTATTGATATAAGGAGTATTGGCGGTGAAAGGCAGTTTCACCCCGCGAGCGTAGGCACGCTCCTGCAGACAGACCAGCAGGGCTTTCAGATGATCTTCACCGTATCGATGAAGGATGTCTTCCAGAGACTCGTACCATTCATCGAGTTCTTCCGGAGCAATCCCCGAAACCTGACCTTGAAATGCCTGATCCGACATTCGCTTCCCCAGAGATAATTACAGCCAACAGGAGCAATGATAGGTTTTGAGCCGGGACCGTCACGAACGCTTCGGCCACGCCAGAACACCGTGCACATGGGGGAAACCCATGCCAGTTTCGACATTGACGATTATGTCGAATATCCGGACGCTGGTTCTGTACTCACAAATCGTCAATCTGTTCGCAAACCGTGCCGGGCACGGAGTTTTCGCAGATTCTGGACGGACAGCAAACGCCGTCCGGCAGGAAATGCTCCTTGCGGGGTAACCTGCCCAAATTTACTAAAGCGGCGGATTGTAGGTTTCCGGTGCCCTCCGTTCAATCCGGCTTCGGCACGGTCCCCGATTCTCTCGAAGAACGCAGGGCGGAGAGCTTTTGGACCTCAAACAAAAAAGGCTTACGGAAGCCGCCAATCAGCAAAAGGCCTTCGTGCCGCCCCATAATCCTGAGCGGACGGTACCCCGCAGCACTTGCAAACGACAGCATCGTTGAACCGATAGCCATTGCAAACAATAGCGATAAACCCCAGTAATTTCGCCCTGGCGGCGCAAAAATGGCGGTCAGAATGAAGTCGCCCAGGATGATGAATGTCCCCACGATCCAGATCCGGCGAGTTTTTCGCACAACGCCAGCAGAAATGGACCACTCAACGGTAATCGGTTGCCCCAGCAGACGACCGAGAACACTGAAGCACGCCACACCGATGGCCGAGCCTGCTCCCATTAAAGCGGGCAGCAGGTAAAAAAAGCTTCCACGTCCGCCGCCTCCGAGCGGTTGGGTGCCTATTGGGAGCAATTGAAATACTGAAACAATCACGAGACCGATCAGAATGTTTCCGGGAATCGTAAGCCACCGACTGCACCATCGAAAACAGGTCTCACGACGAACAAGGTCCGTTCGCTCTCCTGAAACGACACAGACATTCGGCAACGAAATCTTTCCAATCCCGGCAATGACCTTGTCGTTGAACAGAAACTCGGTGTCCTCCGCCAACGACACCGGCGACATATCGACAGCCGGAGCCTCGTACGGATTTGCAGAACCAGTCGGAAAAGACATAGACCGATCGCCGAAACAAGGACTGTTCCAATTACCGCCGACACCGAAATTGTCGCAGAGTTCCACCGAGTGTATTCTCGACGCTGTCTCTTTCGAAGCCTGCAACGCTACTGCCTGCCTGAGTTTGGAGAGCACCAACGGTTTGTACTGCTGCAGCACGCTGCAGCTTTCCGATCCATGGACTGCTGTGGATCAGTCCGCTCACGTTTTGCACGATTTTACACGAGTGGCCAGGCAGCAGACTGCCGGCACAAAAGCTGCAGCCTGCTGCAGCAGTCCAAAAGGGCGACAGATGACAACCACAACTCGCTCACTTCAAAACATCACTGTCGAACTTTGTGTCGGCGGAATCGACGACGTTTTGCTGGCAGCCAGTCGGTCCATAGATCGCATCGAACTGAACTGCGGGATGGCTGTCGGAGGATTGACCCCTACATCAGCACTAGCCGCTGCGGCGCGAACAATATTTTCTGGGCCGATCATCGCCATGGTGCGTCCTCGAGAAGGCGGCTTTGTTTACTCCGACGCCGAATTTCGCCTGATGCTACAGGAAGGTGAAAGCCTGCTTGAGAAAGGGATCGATGGACTGGCGTTGGGCTTTCTGACGCTAAGTAACCAAGTCGACGTTGCCCGATGTGCAGAATTTCGGCGCACGTTTCCCAACGCGACTCTCGTTTTCCACAAGGCTTTCGACTTTGTGCCTGATCGGAAAATCGCTCTGCCGCAGCTTATTGCTTGCGGCTTTAATCGAATACTGACAAGCGGCGGTGCAAAGACCGCCATCGAAGGGGCAACTGAACTTTCCACGCTGCAACAACTGGCAGGCGACCAAATTGAGATCCTGCCGGGCGGAGGAATTCGAGCCGACAACGTCGCCTCGTTGATTCGCGCAACCGGCATTCAGCAGATCCATTTGGCTGCGAGAGAAATCGCTTCCGAGTTCACCTCCGGGTCAACATCGATGGGACTCGGCCTGCCCGGCTGCGACGACTTTTATCATGGTCGCACTTCGCAGCAAAAGCTTGATGAATTGCTTCAGGCGATCGAATACTCTGATCTCACTCTGTGACTCACGAGGTTTGCCGAGACGTCCGTGAAACCAAATAGAGCAATTGTCGAAACCACTACTTCTGCTCGGACTTCTCTGCAGCCGATTTTGCGTTTTGTTCCGCGTTGGGGTCCGCAAAATCCAGCATGTTTGAAGCACTGGCTCGTCTTACTGGCAAAAACAATCGAACCACTGTTCCAGTAGAAGTCGGCTCTACGGTTTGATCATCGAGAGCGAGCTGACTCAGCGGCGTATCGATGACGCCGATCAGAAGCGCGGTGTTCAGTTGCAGCGCACTTCCGACTTCGTCGCGGCGAAGGTATTCGTTCTTCAGCTTCACATAATTCTCAGCACCGGCCGACTGATAGAGTGACGTCATCAGCAATATGTCGAACGGATTCGCTCCATTAACATTGTACTCAGCCTGAACCTGCGTTGATGTTGGACCGTCCGCGTTAGACTTTTTAGGCCCCCCCGCAATAATTCGCGTGCCTCTCAGAAAATCACGAATTTCGGCAATACGAAGACGACCGGCTTCTCGAGTCCACTTCTGTCCGGGTTCTATACGTCTGAAGTCTTTGTCGGCCTTTTCCGCTGGGAAATAGGCTCGATTACCAAACACAATCACCCAGTCGCGAACAGCACCGGGAAGATGATGTTGAAAACTGCCTTCAAGCAATCCAGTCCCGGGCATCACAAGCTGTGACTCAAACAAGGGTGACTCGCTCGAGCCCGAAAACGACTCCGCCAAAAATGCCCGGGACCCATCAGCCATTAAAGGCACAGACGTAAATTTCGCGTCCCCAATTTCTGTTCGTCGACTGGACTGCTGCCCCAAACCGGCCCCGCCCGGACGATACAATCCACCGTAGACATCCTCGCTGCGACCATGCCACATCAGGGTGTTCTCACTCACATTGGCCGAAGCCACTGCGGGGAGAAAGTCTGTTACTGACACACTTCCATATCGAGATTGTGATGTCGATATACTGCTCCACGAACGCGTTCGCACAAATTGCCTTGATTCTCCCTGCGACACATCCAGCAGGTGTATCTGACGAACCGTCGCCGCCGCGCGCTGACTGCCAGACCACCATAGGGTCAGGCCACAGGCCAGCACCAGCATTGACGGAAATGTCAACCACGTCAGTCGAGGACGTTGCAGCAATCTGACTACCAGAAGATAGTCCAGAGGGCCAATGACGAACAGATAGACCAGCATCATTAACATCGCATGCCAGCTTGACCAGCGTTCATTCGCCGGAATAGCATCAGCGGCATTTGCCAGCTGCGTCGCAATATCAGTGACTCCGCTGCTGGAGATCCGGCCGCCTCGACGCGTCTGTTCGGTGCCGACTTCAAGGATTCGGCCAAACAGCAGAGTTTCATAAAGATCAGAGAGCGACAGCCATCGATCCAATGGCTTGAGATTCAGATCGACGGCCAACATGGTGATGACGCCAGCCCCGGAACTGATTCGAGAAATCAAGGGACCGTTGATGGAGTTGACAATAATCCGCGGCTGGTCAGCACCGAGCCTCACGATGGGTACGTCATAGCGATTCGTCTGAAGCTGGCTGGACCCTGAAACAAAGTTTTGCAGAGCAGTCAGATCCTTACTTGCCAAAAGATTTTGATCGATGCCAAACACCGGCTGAAGCCACTGTCCAATCGGACTTGTCAGAAACTGAGGCAGGTTTTCTCCACAACTGACCAGGAGATTTCCCCCGGTCAACACCCATTCTCGAATGGCTTCGGTCTGATTTTCCGACAACCCATATTCCGTGACGAGCAAAATCGTGTCGACGGAATCAAGACCACGACGCGTCTCCGGAAAATCGCTCAACGTACCAACTCTGAGCAATGACAATTCATCGCGAGTCGATTCATTTGTGGCTAATTCTTCATCAAGCTCGCCAAGCCCGGCTGGCGTTCCGGCCACGAGAACCGTTTGCGAGCGATGGCGAAGCAGTTTCAAGTCCGTGACAACCGGAACAGTTAAATCTGATTCGGATCGTTCTGTTCCAGCGAAATTCCCGACTGCTCGACAAGGCACAAAATGTTGCCAAAGAATTTTTCCGTCAGCGTCTTCGAGGCGAAGCCGCACCGGACCGTCGAGACGGCCGGTCATAAACACTCCTCGGATATCCAGTGCTCCAGAGGAATCGGAGACTGCAGCCGCCACTCTACTTTCACACTGGTCCCCGCGGGCATCGCTGGCAACAACCGTCAGGATACATTCGTGCGTTGCTGCCAGTCCGTGCACCTGCAGGCGAATGGGAAGCCAATTGCCGACTCGCCCCACGCCATTGAAGCCCATCGACAACACGTCAATGGTCACAGATCCAGCGACAGCGGCATCCTCCGCCGCGACCGGCCAGCAACAGACTGACAAAACCACAAGAATTGCAGCGAATCGCATCAGGAAACCGGGAAACATGGAGGTGGAGGAATAAGGCACGATCATGACTTCTCGAGACGTCTTTTCAGAAACGGCCGGGTAACTCAGAAACGACCGCGTCAACAGGGTACCGCAGCTTCTCGCGCAGTACGCTCAAACCACTGAACTCGGGGGAAAATTCGCGATTATTGAACACGCGAACTCGGCATCCTTCAACCCAAACCGGATTTCCGGCTTGAAGTTGACGATAGATCCTGATACCACAGAAGGCAGATGAGGCGTGGATTTCGTAACTCGGAGGCTCAAATGTCCAGTTCCAGCCCAATCCTTAACTCGGCGAGCCATCTCGCCTCGAGCCCGATCGTGTCGCATTCAACTAACACAATGGGGCAGCTCTTCGGTCCGGAAGCAAATCCGCTACTCCGAATCGGTCGCCGTCGCTGGATGCTGCAGGCTGGCTTAACCGGGGCTGCAGGGTTATCACTTCCATCATTGTTGCAGGCGAAAGCTCAGGGCGGTCTTGCCGAAAACAAAAAGCGGGCCACATCGGTCATTCAGATCTGGCTTTCCGGTGGCCCCAGTCAGATCGACATGTGGGACATGAAGCCGGAAATGAGCCCCGAGATTCGCGGACCTTTCAAGCCAATTTCCACATGCATCCCGGGTATTGAGATCTGTGAACACATGCCGTTGCAGGCGGCCATGATGGACAAATTTGCCATCATCCGCTCAATGGATGCCGGGGCAAGCAACCATACTCCGATTACGTTTCAGGCGGCAAATCCCAAAGCTCAACGCAGCGAAATTGGTCGTCAGGGTGGCGGTTACCCTTCAATGGGCTCGGTAGCTGCTAAATTCAAAGGCCCGAATCGCCCCGGAATGCCTCCGTTCGTCGCGCTGGCGAACAGCATGGTGGCGGATGTTTACGGTGCCGGTGACCTCGGGCAACAATTTGAACCGCTGGATGGTATGCGAGTCGATGGTAAGTTCTCGATGCCGAAAGGTGTTGAGGCACCTCGCTTGCAGGATCGCGATTTACTTCGACGTGAACTGGATCGATTTCGTCGCAACCTGGATTCGTCTGTCAGCTTCCAGCAACAGGACCGTTACACTCAGGAAGCATATGATCTCGTGCTGGGCGGAGCGGCTCAGAAGGCTTTCAATCTGACCGAAGAATCGGACAATGTTCGCAATCGCTATGGACGCGATTCGTTCGGTGACAAAGCTTTGCTGGCACGTCGCCTTGTTGAATCCGGTGTCACCTTCGTCACGATGAGCGATGCGTGGGGACATTGGGACCATCACGGCGATGAAGTGCAGTGGGGCGGGATAGCGAAAGGCTTGACGCCAATGCTGCCTGTCCTCGATCGCGGCATCACAGCCCTGATCAGCGATCTGGATCAGCGCGGACTCCTGGAGACGACTCTCGTGATCGTGATCGGTGAGTTCGGTCGCAGTCCCGTGATGACAAAAACTGCCGGCCGAGATCACTGGCCGGGCGTCATGTCATTCCTGATGGCCGGCGGCGGTACCAAGGGCGGTCAGGTGATCGGTGCGACCGACCGACGAGGTGGCTCGATTCACGAACGACCACTGGGACCTGGCGATCTGGCGGCGACAGTCTTCAGCCATCTGGGAATTGATCCCGCGGATCACTGGGTCAATCCGTCTGGTCGCCCAACTCCGCTGGTTGAGGCCGGAAAGCCAATTTCTGAGCTTGTCTGAGGGATTTCGCACTCGATTCCCCGCATTTTCGCTCCCGGCTGCCTGAATATCGGTCGAACCGTACACCCCGGCTTTGTGTCGAGTGGGAACGCCCTTAGAATGCGCACGGCCCGAGACTGGTTGCCCTCTTTCTGATCGTGAGAGCTGGGTTATCGCGGAAATCCCGTCGACGGAGCGACGGGCGTACGGTACACCCGTCG
>CAMAXD010000184.1 GCA_945861975.1 Candidatus Kuenenia stuttgartensis
AGTGCATGATGAGCAGGCCGCCAGGGCTTTCAAAACACTGAGTTCTTGAATCATATTGCGAAACGCTTGGTCGCGGTGGTTCCGGCATCCGCCACTTAAAAATCAAAGTCTGAGCAGTTTACTCCAAAGTGGACTGTTCATGATAAAGAGAGCTTGTTGAGGTGCCATGGTCGCCGTTCTCTGTTCGATATGATTTGCGGTCTCGACATAACAAATGTTGAAAACACTTCGTAAAGTGCGCTGCGATCGATCGGGAGGTAAATTGCACGCCTCTTTGCCGCTGTATTCGGAGCAATGTTTCGTGCTGTGATGTCAAGTTCTCTGCCAGCAAAGAGGATGGAGTCACGAACTGGTTCCGCCTCCAGTCTCCGTCTTTTCTGTCGCCGCAAAATCGATTGTCGGGGTCACGATCTTCGTCGGGGCCAACTGCCTCGCTGGACATCTGCCATGTGTCCGACAACAGGATCACCTTGTGCATTTCCTTCAAAGACCAGTTTTTTCGCATCAGTTCCCGGGCTAGCCAGTCCAGAAGTTCAGGATGTGATGGTGGTTCGCTTTGTAATCCAAAATTGAAGGGACTTCGCATCCGCGGTTTTCCAAAATTCCACATCCAGACTCGATTCATCAGCACACGCGTTGTCAATGGATGGTCGGGCACTACGAGCCATTGAGCCAGCTCCAGGAGACCGCTGCGCGGCGCTTCTATCGCGGGAGCTACGTGGACTTGAGTCAAAATCGAAGGCATCACTTGGGGAACTGGGCTCAGGTCCCGGAGCCAGATGATTACCACGGATATGTACCGGAAGATTCTTTGGCTGCGCGTCCAGCACCGACATCACCATCTCAAACTGCGGCATTTCCTTTTCCAGCCTTTCGAGGGCTTCTTTCTGCTTCTTGACGGGCTCAGCATTCTCGCCCTTGAGTTCTGCTTTGAGTTGTTCAAATTCGGCGCGAGCCTGATCGACCAAAGGCTGACGCGTTTTCCTGTGCATGTCGATATCCATCGATGGCAGAGGATGCTCCATCCATTTTGAGACGAAGGCACGGTCGGCCATCGACAGAGAGCTGTAGGAAATTCCGGCCAACACGTAGTAGTCACTAGTACTGACGGGATCGAATTTATGATCATGACAGCGCGCACATCCCACGGGCAATCCCAGCATCGTGCGTGAGACCGTATCGATCTGTTCATCGACGATCATTGTCTCCTTGTCCTGTTCGGCCAGTATCTTGGGGCCAATCATCAGCATGCCAGTGGCGATCAGCAGATCTTCGGCCGAGCTTTCATCGGAAGGAGTGGAAAGCAGGTTTCCTACCGGTTGAAGCACGATAAATTTATTCAACGGAAGATCGCGGTTGAGCATTCGCACAACCCAGTCTCCGTATCGCCAGGCGTTCGGCAATCTTGTTCCTGTCTCTGTTAAATTTTGTTGAGACGTTCGTTTCTTGTGCCCGTACGACAACCATGGGTCAAGTAGACGCTGTATGATCGATCCCGCCAGGATTGTGCTGCACTGCGATTCAGCTTCTTTACTTGTGTCGGTCCGCCGCACGCAATACGTTTTTTACGCTTCGTTGCGAACATCGAAGAAGTTCACGAATCTTTGTTTGAATGGCTACTTGACTGGCGCAGATCGTTCGCCGGCAGTTGCTGAATGCAACGTTTGATTAGGCGGCCCGTATAAGGTGAATCAAGGTAGAGAATATGGGGAGCCCAGATCCTTGTCAGTACAACCGCAGTCGTAGCGACTAAAACTGGCACAACATTGAAGAACGGCGTGGAGCCCCAAACAAAACTTATGTAAGCCGCGACTTTTGTGGTTCTATCTCAGGCGAGAAGGAATCGGCTTTATCGCACTTATGGCTGGGCAATGTACACTCAGTCTGTTGCGATTGCTTTTCCCCCGTATGATCGCCGATATGAAAAACCTTGCTGTCCTCGGGCCTCTTGAGTGCTACATGTGATTCAATAACGCCGGAAGTTCGGCAACAGATCTGATCACATAATCGACTCCGGCTTTGCGGAAATCTGTTTCAATCTCCAGCAGTCGCTGCTGGAGAGCGGCTGCTGGCATCTGCAGGGCTTCGGCTTCTGACAGCCCAAGCGCGTTTCCGGTCAAAGACACCGCCACAGAGATCATGCCGCCGTTCTTTGCGGCTTCAATGCCCACGGGTGTATCGTCAACCACAACGATCTGGTCAAATTGGCATACTCCCAGCAACTCGGCGGCGCGGACATTCATCCATGGTGTCGGACGCCCGGCAGAGACTTCATCGGAACAGACAACAACGTCAGCGTGATACCCGCCTGCCGCTGCGATGGGAATGACAATCTCCATGAGTGCTCGCGTGTAGCCGGTTGAAGAACCGATCCGGATGCCCCGTCGACGAAGTTCTGCAATCGCCTCCGGGATGCCGGGGATCACGTCCGAGCCATGTTTCAGAATCTCCTTCTGCAACGGCAGAAAATGATCATACATCGCACGAACATCGACCTCAGTGGGAGCCGCCCCGTGTTGTTGTCGCCAAAGTTCCGTCACTCGTGGCAACGCAGCGACCATCGCGATGTGTTCATGCTTGGCACGCCCCATCGGACCTCGAGCTTCCGCTACGGTGATCTCTACGCCTCGTCGTCGAAAGATCTCCACAAAGACCTGCGTCGGTGCGCGACTGCCATAGTCAACGGTCGTGCCAGCCCAGTCGAGCAGCACGGCTTTTGTTGTGCGAGAACTCATAATGTTCAACTTTTGATGAATGATGGGGTATGATAGTTGAACGGCAAGCCGCAGGCGTTGCCGAATTCGCCTCCGCCTTGACGTTAAACGAAAATGCGGAAACACAAATTGTATTGACAGCCCGCGTTCTCTGGCTCGTACGATCAACAACGCACTACGCCCAGCGGTTCCACATCTGTTCCGCCAGGCCAAATGACATTGTCATTCCTGCACCCCCAGTACCAGTGCAGATGTGAATTCCCGGAGCGGGATTGGCTTCGAAGACTGGTAATGTTGGGTGTTTGGCATAAACGCCATGCCAGTGCTGTGAAATTGTCCAGCCGGGGAATCGAAACACTTTGCGGAGTTCACGCAGCATCAAGTCGTCGATCAGTGTTTTGTCGAACGGTTCGATATCAGCTCCGTATTCGTGCGAGTCTCCGAGTATAATCTCGCCCTGATTATTCTGAGAAGCCATCACATGAATTCCGAATTGATCCAGTTCCGGCGTCTCTTCGGCAACTCGTGTCTTCAACGCTGCAAGGCTCGGGCAGACTTCGAAGATGCGATAATGACGCAGCGTTAAGCCGCTGGCCAGATGAGTTCCGAGGTTCCAGTCCGATCCTGGACTCTGAAGGCTGAGCATCTGCAGCTTGCAGCGTTTCAATCCCGATGCTGCCAGGACGTGCGGGAATAAGGATTGAAGTTCAGCACCACAGCACACCACAACTCGTTCGAACTGAGCCACATCTTCCGCACTGGAGGTGACTCGTACGCTTCTGTCAGCGGCGTCGTTGTCTGCTGGTTCCATGGATGACACATGAGTCTCCATCCGAAACTTAATGCCGTATTTCTCTGTCAGCCACGCAGGGATAGATCGAATCACCTGAGGTGGATTGACGCAGCATTCTGTGGGACTGAAGAGTCCTCCCAGAAGTCCGTCTGGATTGGCAGCCGGTGTTCTCTGATGCAACTGCGCGGGTGTCAGCAGTTCGCAGGCGATGCCGAGGGTTTCTGCCCTCGACTGAAACTCCTGCAGCACCGACCACTCATCCGCGCGATGAGCCAGATGAATAGAGCCGCAGGGATTGACCCACAATCCGGCTTCAGTGGAAAGCCGCATCCAGCGAGCTCGACTGAGCATCGCGGTTTCATAGCTTTCACCGTGGGGTTGTCCGATGGGCCAGACCATTCCGAAATTACGAATCGAGGCACCTGAAGCACGTGCACTTCGCTCATACACGGTGACTTGATAACCACGCTCCGCGGCGGACCACGCGTGAGCAAGTCCGACGATTCCTGCGCCAACAACAGCCACTTGGGGTCGATTCACAACGATTCCACTTAGCAGAAAAGGATTGGCCAATCAGTCAGCAGATGGCCAAAACAATGATCGGCCTGCTCACCTGACTCACAGTTTTTTAACATAACTAACCAGACTGTTTCAGGATCAGACGCGTACGGTGATGAAGTCCATGCAGTTTGTGAAGAGTCTTGAAGATTGTGTGAATTTGAGAAGATCGGGATCACAGTTGAGCCAGAAAGACTCGGACGCGACTCCACCGGATGCGGATCAGGCAAGTTCCGGCAACGGTCATCAGTCGCTCTGGGCCGCAGGAGCAATGCTCGCTGCCTTCGGAACGTACTTCTGCATGTACGCATTCCGAAAACCATTCACCGCGGCACAATTTACGGATGTGACTGTTTACGGTCTGACCTTCAAGTCGGTGCTTGTGACTTCACAAGTGATTGGCTACTCGATCTCCAAGTTCATCGGCATCAAAGTCATTTCCGAGATGAAAGCGTCCCGACGCGCTCAGACGCTGCTGGGACTCATCGCCATCAGTGAGGTCGCTCTGATTCTGTTCGGGGCGGTACCGCCACCATGGAACGCGGTCTTTATGTTTATGAACGGACTTCCGCTGGGCATGGTCTTCGGGCTGGTAATGGGATTCCTGGAAGGACGTCGCGTCACCGAAGCACTCTCGGCAGGACTTTGCGCCAGTTTCATTTTGGCCGATGGAGCCACGAAATCTGTCGGAGCCTGGCTGCTGGCAATGGGCGTTTCTGAATACTGGATGCCGGCCGCTGCGGGAGGCCTATTCACGATTCCGCTCATCATCGGCGTCACTATGCTGGCTCGCACGCCACCGCCGAATCGGTTGGATGTGGAAGCTCGTTCTGAACGAGTGCAGATGACTCGTGATGACCGCTGGCTTCTGATGCGTAAATATGGTTTTGGGCTGGCGATGTTGATCGTCATGTATCTGCTGGTCACCATTCTTCGCAGTATCCGAGCAGACTTTGCGACGGAAATCTGGATCGGACTCGGTGAACCCGCCGCACCTCGGACGTTTACGACATCGGAGATCATCGTGGCCCTGGGAGTCGTTGTGATTAACGGCAGTATGGTCTGGGTTCGTGACAACAAGAAGGCGTTCAACCTGTCCTTGTTGACTTGTCTGGCGGGCTTTTGCTTGCTGGGTTCGGCTTTGGTTGGACGATCGTTCGGACTGAACGGTTTTGGTTTTATGGTGATGGTTGGACTTGGTCTTTATCTTCCGTATGTCGCCATGCATGCGACAATCTTCGAACGACTGCTCGCGATGACTCGTGAGAAAGGTAACGTGGGATTCCTGATGTATCTGGCAGACTCCACAGGCTATCTTGGCTACGTCGGCTGTATGCTGTTCAAAGGCGTGTTCAATCATCAAGGCCAGTTTCTGCCCTTCTTTACATCAGCCTGCTGGATCACATGTATCCTGTCTGTCCTTTGCATCGCCGCCAGTATGCGTTACTTTGGCGGCCAGCGGTTAACGCATTCTGCGGTCGTTCACAAAACCGTTTAACTTGGTAGGGTGTGACAAACGAGCGGATGCGAGTGAAGGCACACCGCTGGACGCCCATAGAGGAGGTGGCGTCGTGTGGTGGCCTGCATGTGATGATCAATGTTAAAGAAAACGGTGTGCCTGCGCTGTCGCTTGTCACACCCTACGTACTTCTGCTGAGATCAACGAAAGCACATCCCTCCTCATGATCGGACAATCACTCGCGGCTGTCTTTCATGGAACTGCTGGCCAGATTGAGTTGCAGCAGCTGCCAACACCTGTGCCGCGCGGTGCGGAGATTCTTGTACGAGTCGAAAGCTGTACGTTGTGTGGAAGCGATCTGCACAGCTTTGAGGGGCGTCGAAAGATTCCTGTTCCGACAATACTCGGCCATGAAATTGTGGGACGCATCGAAGCGTTTGGCCCGGCTGCTATCCGCTCTGACGCTGCAGGCTGTTCTCTGGAAATCGGCAGCCGAGTTGTCTGGGGGCTTGTGGCAGCCTGCGGGGAATGTTTCTACTGCCAGCGCGATTTAAGTCAGAAATGTCTGCGATCCGTCAAGTACGGGCATGAATCCTTTCGATCCGGCTATGAGCTTCTCGGCGGTCTCGCCGAACACTGCCTGCTGATGCCCGGGACTGCAATCGTTCGATTGCCTGAAGACTTGAGCCTCAACACCATCAGTCCCAGCGGCTGCGCGACGGCGACGATCGCTGCGGCTCTGGAGCCGATCGACACATTGATGAATCGAACCATCTGCATCACCGGCGCGGGATTGCTGGGACTGACCGCCAGCGCGATGGCTCGCAGTCGAGGTGCTGCCGCGGTGATCGTTTGCGATCTAAATGAAGAACGTCGAAATCGTGCAAAGGAGTTCGGGGCGACTCATTGCGTGACGCCGGATGAGTTACCTGCGGTGTTGAAAGAAGTCACGGGAGGTCACGGAGCCGACGTCGGCCTTGAAGTGTCGGGTGCTCCAGCGGCGTTTCATACGCTTTGGCCAGAGTTAAGGCTGGGAGGTTCTGTGATTCTTGTCGGAGCGGTGTTTCCATCTGAACCGATCTCGCTGGCGATGGAACAGATCGTACGCCGCAACTTGACGATTCGAGGGATCCACAATTATGGGCCGAGACACCTGTCTCAGGCTGTTGAGTTCCTGCAGGAAACTCAGCACGTCTATCCGTTTGAGTCGATCGTTTCGCAATGGTTCAGCCTGCAGGATGTTGCTGCTGCTTTGAGTGAAGCGATGAATCCCGCGAACATTCGCGTGGGGGTGAAGCCGTAAGCTAAGCCTTCACTGCTCCCGCTTTGCCGTTCTCGACGACCCACGTACCGCGATTGATCAGCGGGGCGTTTGGCTTATCCACGAATTCGACGACCTGATAATCGCTTCGCCACTCTTTGGGTGTCACCGTGCAACTGACGTAGCCGCGTTCAGAATTCTGGAATTTGACGAACGGATTCTCGGCCATCAATTCGGCATGATTCTTAACGAACTGCAGACCGTTGCCACCCGAGGAGATCGAAGTGCAGACAAACTCTGAAGCCACAATCGAATCATTCGCGTTGTCGAAGTCGACCTTAAGATCATTCACCCAGTTGGAATGGATATCGCCTGTCAGCACAACAGGATTTGAGATTTGGCGAGTCGCCAGAAAGTCCAGTAATTTCCTGCGAGAGATATCATAACCGGCCCACTGATCCATACTGAATTTGGCTTCCGCTCCGGCAGCACGATCAACGCGAGCCATCATGACCTGCTGTCCGAGCACATTCCAGTTCGCCTGGGATTGCAGCAGATCGCTCATGAGCCAGCGTTCCTGTTTGTCGCCCAACATCGTTCCCAGCGGATCAAATACACCTCCTTCAAGCGGCTTGAGCTTGTCGCCGTTGGGTTGATCGGTGCGGTACTGACGAGTATCCAGCATCTCGAATCGAGCTAATCCACCAAAGTCAATGGTTCGATACAGTGTCATATCCGGACCTTGTGGCAGACATGTGCGTCGCAGCGGCATGTTTTCGTAGTAGGCCTGATACGAGTTTGCTCGTCGCAGCAGGAACTCTGCCGGCGACACATTGGATTCTTCCGAGATCGAACCCGCGCAGTTGTTGTCAAATTCATGATCGTCCCATACCACAACCCATGGACACAGAGCATGCATGTTCTGCAGTGACTGATCCATGCGATACTGAGCATACCTGTTGCGGTAATGCTCCAGCGTCATGATTTCAGGCCCATGATGTTTACGGACTCGGTTGTCCATCCCGGCGTATTCGTAGATGTAGTCGCCCAGATGCAGCACCAGATCAAGATTCTCTTTGGCCATATGATCGTAAGCTGTGAAGTAGCCGCTTTCAAAATGCTGGCACGACGCGAAAGCGAACTTCAGTTTCTCCGGCATGATGCTCATGGCTGGCATTGTGCGAGTCTTACCGATCCGACTCACTGCATCACCCGCTTGAAAGCGATACCAGTACCACGTGTCTGGCTTCAGGCCCGAGAGTTCAACGTGGACCGAATGCCCCAGTTGAGGCGTGGCCAGTTCTGTGCCCGACTGCGTGATCTGCTGAAATCCTTCGTCTGTCGCGACTTCCCATTTCACTTCGTAGCTTTCAGGCTGCATTCCGCCACCGTTGATCGGATCAATCGCCAGACGCGTCCACAGCACAACTCCATCGCTGGTGGGATCTCCCGAGGCAACTCCCAATTGAAACGGATTCTGCGCGAAGGACGGCCGACGGATGACGGCTCCCTCGACGAATCGTCCCAGCCATGGCAAAGCGGCCAGAGAGGTTCCGGACAGCATCATGTTTCGTCGCGACACTGCCAGATCGTGCAAATGGCGTTGGGGGTACATGGGGATTAGATTCCTTGGGTTGCCATAAAAATTCTGTTTAACGGTAAGCCGCAGGCGGAGGCGAAATGCTACGCCCGCAGTTTGCCGTTGCAGTTTCGCCTGAGCTGCGATGCTTTACAGAAGATACTTTTCCATCAGTCCGCGATAACTTCCAAGTTCCGCTGTCAGCATACCGGGCATTTTACCCATATCGTCATAGTGGCGAACCTTAATGCATGCTATGAAGTGAGGATTCGTTTCAAACTTCTGAGCCTCGACGTTATTCATCGGCCCGCCCTGCAGTTGAAGGCTTAGCCGCGACGATTCGGAAAGCCCTTCCGCATACGCAGGATTCTTCCAGCACAAGTATCTTTTTGCTGCCACATGTTGTCGAATCGGTTCCAAAATGATTTCCGGAAACAAGTCCTTCAGCAACGTTGCACCAATGATTTCATGCTTTGCATCAATGCCGTCATGAGCAATGTTCTCGCCGAGATCATGCAGCATGTGACCATAATCGTGAAGCAGGCAGGCCAAAATAATACTGTCCGGTTCGCCAAACTGCCGAGCAAACTCGGCGGTTTGAAGAGCATGCTCCATTTCGCTGACGTTTTCACCATAGTGGCGACTGCCGTAATCCCGAAAGATTGAGAAGATCTGATCAACGGGGGCGAGTTCAATGGTTTCGTTCATACCCTGCTTTCGTTTCACCATGAGCTGAGAAAAGATCACATCTCAATGACGTTAAGAGTGCTCTGTGAACTTTCCGTGAAGGGATGATTGAGAGCAAATGTGCCGTTCTCAGGGCCAGGGTTTGTGAGGCGTGCGGAGCTTGAAGACGCTTCCGTACTGATCCGCAGGGAGAGCTGGATGGGATGATGTTTTTATTCTGAGATGCAAATCAACGCAGTTGTCGTTCGCACGAACAATTGACCATTCGAGACTGCTGGAGTCGTATAAATTTCTTCGTCGGGCGAGTTCTTTGCCAACACATCGAAGCCCGGACGATTCTCGAAGATTGTGCATCGGCCTGTATCTTCGAACATGTAAATCCTGTCACCGACCGCAATCTGTGAGCTATAGATTGATCCCAGTACCCGCGTGGTGTGCAGACGAATTTCTCTGTCGGACCGGAAGCACTCCAAAGTTTTTCGCCTGTTGCTGGATTCAACCCAAGCGTCTGCTGTGATCCCGTCAGGATCAACTGGTCGCTGTCGTCAGACTGAGTCAACATTTCTTAGACGCAAACAAATCGAGGGAGCGGGGGCAAGACAACGCAATACATCCAGCCATCAATGAGTGAAAACAAACTCATTCGAATTCAGCATCGCCCAGAAGAGATCACTGAGAGACGCCTTCAAGTCGGGACTGGACTGCAGTCATTCACCGATCACAGCAGCTTCTTCGGCCGATGGCTGGCGAGACAGGCAGCGTTCATACAGAGTCGTCACGACGGTCATTGGATCAGAATTCTGTTCAAGTAGCCGATCGATCACGCCACATTCAGCAATCATGCCGGTCGTTGATTCATGGTTCAGCCTGCGCAGCATCGGTGCATGCCGTGTTCTGAGCAAAGACTTTGGTTATGGTGCGGTGACATAGGTTCGGCAAGCGGTTGGGCGTGGGTCCTCCGTACAACTACAACGCCCAAAGAGGGCTGACGCCCAACCGCTCGCTTGAATGTCTTACTTCAAGGCCTCAGCGGCCTTCTTCACAGGTGCAGCAACCACAGGTGGGCGGAGTCTTTCAGGCGTGTCAGGAGCCTGTTCGGTCAGGATGTTTTTTGCACCCGATTGCTTAGTCAGTGTGAACGCGTCGTATAATTCTCCGGAAGCTGTGAAAGCTTCGAAATGGAGTTTGTCTCCATCGACATGGATGATTTGATACAACTGGGTATCCTCGGCATGCCGAGTCATGAACGGATGTCGCTGCAGGTTGTACATTTTGGGTCCGCTGACTGAGACCACATAAACAGTCCCGGAAAAGACATCCGATGCGTTTACTCCCGTCGCAAGATTCACGTGCCCCATTGGCGTATCAAGACCTGTTCGGCCATACGTATGATCGTGCCCCTGCAGGACGAGGTCGACGCGATGTTTATCGAGCACGGGTTTCCAGATGGCTCGCAGTCCCGCGTTGTCACGGTCCTTACCCGTTGAAAACATCGGATGGTGGAATGAGCAGACAACCCACTTTTCTTTGTTTTCAGTGAGAACCTTGTCCAGCCATTCGGCCTGCTCCATTGGCTTTTCGTTGCTGTTCATCGCAACGATACGAACTCCCTGATAGACCAAAGTAAAGCAGGCTTCTTCCTGACCAACTGGGCCGTTCTCGGGTTGTGCAAACTGTGGTCTCCAATGGTGAGACAGACGACGAGTGGTTTCGTCCACTTTGGCCATTTCATGGTTTCCCGGCACCGCAATGCTGGGAATCATACCGTTCATCCATGCTCCGGCTTCAAACCATTCCTGCCATTCGACATCTGATTCAGCGATGTTGATCAGGTCGCCCGCGTGAATCATGAATTTTGCCTTCGGAGCGTCACGGTAGGCTTCTCGAATGACTCGCGACCATTTTGAACGCAGCTCGTTCTGAGCATCGCCGAAGTAGATAAAAGAGAACGGCTCAGGCTCCGAACTGGCCGTGGTGAACTGAAACCACTCGCTCCAGTTCACACCATCGCCGACTCGATAAGCGTACTTCGTCTTGGGCGTGAGTCCTTCGAACTTCACGGTGTGGAAGTGGGCCGTATTGAGATCTGTTGTCAGCGGCTGACTGACTGCGACCAGTTGTTTGCTCTTTGATTCCAGATCCGGCCCGGCGTTGGCAATCGTGATTTCAGCGAGTCCTCGAGTCACCACTGTGGACGTTCGCCATGTCACAGCCTGAGATGTCGCGGGATCAGACGCCCACGTGATTATGATGCGGTCGGGGAGAATTCCAGGACGAGCGAACTCGGCAGGTTCGACTTTTGACACCAGTTTGATGACATCTGATGCCGCATCCTGAGCTGCTGCAAACATCGTCGTTATCGGCAGAAT
>CAMAXD010000185.1 GCA_945861975.1 Candidatus Kuenenia stuttgartensis
AAGAGCGGCCTTCGGCCCAAGCCCATGTTTCTTCGTCAGCACATCATAAACCTCATTCCAATGAGCGACTGCCGTCGGGCTGCCAAACTGGTTTGAGATTTGCGTGTAGACGATGTGAAATCCCTTGCCGAGCAGGGCAATATCCGGGGACGGTTTGTGACCGAAGAATTCTCCATGCCAGACCCACGGTTTACCCTTCGCCGCCTCTTTGGGAACAACGACCAGCACAGGAAGGCTGTTGATTTCCAAGTCATACCGCACATAACCGTTCCAGTCGCTTTGCTTCCCTGCGAACGGCTCTTCGGCGGCCAGACGAAATGACGGCTGGAACACACATAGAAGTGCGGAGAAAACAAATAACGAAGTACGCATACTGCGGAACCTCCGAATTACGCTAAGCAGGAACCACGAAGATCTTGATGAGCCGAACGGCACAAAGATACAAAGTACAAACCAATGGTAGATGCCCTGCACCCGACAACGCAAACCACACCGGATTTCTGAACGGCAATGGTTTGCAATCCCCGATTCTGCTTCGGCCAAACATTGAAGCTGCACTCGTGTCCAGAGAACTCCCGTCACACGCTCCCGCAGTCGGCCTGCGTTAGCTACACTCCGCTTCAACGTGTTCAAAGACTGCTCGGAATTTACCCCGATGGATGTTGTTCGCCAGCAAAGGTTACCATGAAAGGTCCGTCGCTTCAGTACGATCTTCGAGTCTTGCGGGTCTTCCGCTGCGCAGCGTGTGGGCGAGAAGTTCATGCGCCGGGCTTCACCACCAGTTATACCTGCGAGTGTGTGGACCCGCCGCGGTTTATGACGCCGCTGGAGCGTCCAAAAACCGTTTCTCCTGACGTCTCGGCTTTCCTCAGTCCTCCGGATCCCAGTGAGTTGGTCGAAGAGGAGATTGTCGAAGAACCCCACGTGCCATACGTCCCGCAGTTGCCGCCTCCTCGAGTTCAGTTTCCCGGACGTCGCAAACTGTCGGATGATATCGAGCGGTTCCAGCCGCCGGAGTTTGGGGTTGGTGTCGAAGGCGGCGAGAGCAATTCTTCCGACTCGGCCGAGGACAATGATTCCTCAACTGGTTCCCAGAACTCGTCTCCTCCGCGTAACAATCAGGGGAACTTCGGAACACGTCGTGAACGTCCACCGCGGCAGCAGGATCGCAATTCACCGCGAGGTGATGCACGTCCATCGGGAAATGATCGTCAACGAAACAATGGCCCAAGAAATGATCGACAGTCCGCGCAACGAGCACAGACAGATCGAGGACCAATCAACAGGCCGCAAGCAGACAGGCCAGCGACAGATCGAGCACAAGCGACAGATCGCGTGCAAGCCTCTGACAGGCCAAAAAGCGAACAGCCAAGAAGCGAACAGGCAAAGTCAGAAACTGCCGGCAACCGGCCTCCTCGTGAACGATCCCGTGGGCCTGCGAAGCCTGAGCGATCTCGACAGGTTGTGGAGGATGATTTCGGGACAGGTCTGGAGGGAACCGGTGCTCCAGTTCTGGCTGGGTCGCAGTCAGCTCTGAACGGCCCGGCCAACGATGAAGACGATGACATGGATGCTACAGACTCCGGGCCGGACGAAACAATTGGACCGGATGGTGAGCGACGACCTCGACGCCGTGGTCGACGCCGCGGAAGACGCCGTGGGCGAGCAAACAGCGATGGCGATGCTTCCCCCGCTCCTGAAACGCCACCCGAATAATTTGCCCTGATGTATCCTTAGGCCATGTGCTTCGTTGGAGTGATTTTCGCGATTGCGACTTGATTGGATTAACGTGGCAACCGCAAGCCGGAGTTGTTACCGTTCGCCGCAGCCGAATATGATTTGTTTGAAGTCCCTGTTGAGCAGTTCCTGAACGTTATTCTCTGCACGGTATAAAATGAGGCCGGGTTTTCGCGGGATGCATCATTGAGACCATTGCCTCATTGGTGACCGCGTTCAGAAAAAACGTTGTCGAGACAAGCCGGGACTTGGATTCTTTACCTCCTGTGATTTCTCGGAGTCGATTTCAAAATGCCACGACGTCTGATTGCTGTTTCCCTGATGCTGTTTGCCGCCCCGATCGTTCAGGCTCACGAAGGCCACGGACATCCGGACCATACAGAGGGAATTCTCCATTACATGGTCAATCCGTCGCACTCTGTCGTCGGACTCTACGCCGCTTTGGTGATCACGGCGGCAGTCTTTGTAGTGCGACGACAATTCAAGAAGCGATCTCAGAAAACTGTCGAGACTATCTCCGCTGCTCAGTCACGGTAGCGTCCGCCACCACTGGCCCTCGCTGCACGTACCCACTGTTCTGTGGTCAGACTTCTAAGCACGTGCGGCTGAAATTCTGGCGGGTGATCCGTGCCGCATGTCACCTTTGTACCGATGACCGGCTTTCGCCTGCGCGAGCCGCAGATGCTGGAACTCGGGATGAGCCTTCCCGGACTGCAGCAGCGAGCTTCCGCAATCGCTGAACTGCCGGCGCTGGGCGTGCTGACACTTGCCGGAATGACGCCAGAACCGTGGACGTGCAGCTATCGCGGGACGTCCGAGGTGTGCGAACAGTCGATCGAAAGAATCCTTGCCGATAAGCCGGATCTTGTCGCGATCTCGGCACTGACCGCGTCTATCGAAGAGGCCTATCGCCTTGCTGCTCGTCTTCGAGCCCACCAGATTCCAACCATCATCGGGGGACTGCATGCCAGTGCCTGTCCGGAAGAAGCAGAGACGTGGTGCGATTCCGTGATCGTGGGACGAGGAGAATCTGTCTGGCCTCAGGTGCTGCAGGATGTATTGGCGGGGACTCTGCAGCGCCGCTATGTGGTCCCGCTGAACACGATGCCGCTTTGGCCGATGCCTCGCTTCGACCTCCTGTCTCAGACGCCCGCACGATTCACTTTGCAGACGCAGGCCGGTTGCCCGCTGGCCTGTGGTTTCTGTGGAGCCAGTCGATTGCTAAGTCGATTTGCGGAAAAACCCGTTGAGCGAATTCGCGAAGAGCTGGCCGTAATTCAGCGGCTCATGCCTCGTCCTCTGATCGAATTGGCGGACGATAACACGTTCGCCGGTTCACGCGATGTGAATCCTCTGTTCGACGCGCTGCAGGACGCCAGAGCACGCTGGTTTACTGAAGCCGACTGGCGGATTGGCGAACGTCCCGAAATCCTGCAAAGACTGGCCTCATCCGGATGTCAGCAAGTGCTGATGGGAATCGAATCACTGGTGTTTCGCTATCCTGGCATGGGCGAAAAACAGGCGGAGCTGAATCGGATCATGAACGCGGTCGATGCCATTCAGAGTGCGGGAGTGGCTGTGAATGGCTGCTTCATCATCGGAGCTGACGGCGAGACCGCTCAGTCGCTGGAATCACTGACGGAATTTCTGTTGAACTGTTCTTTGGCCGAGATCCAGGTCACGCTGCAAACTCCGTTTCCCGGGACCAGTCTTTATCGTCAACTGCAATCGGAAGGACGCCTGCTGGTCGAACGTGGATGGTCGGCCTACACGTTGTTTGACGTAACTTATCAGCCGGACTGCATGACAGTAGAAGATCTGGAAGCCGGCTTCCGCAACGTCCTGCGCCGCGTCTTCTCCGCCAGCGCGACACGGCGTCGCAACCAAATCCGCCGCCGAATCCGCAATACGGCGAGAAGCAATTCTCGTACGAACTAATCGGGATCAGCGACTGGCGTTGACATCATCCTCAATCGGTTCGAACTTCACGCCGCGATACAACTCCGAGATAGCGATGGAAATGCCGAGCGATTTCAATTCGAAATCTGCTGTAAGTTCTTTCTGTTCGTGAAACAGCCAGTCGCCGTTCGGCTGGCGAGTGAATCGTTCGACATGAGAACGATCCTGTGCGATCAGAATCAGTTCTTTCAATGATGCAATCTGGCGATAGTGGTTAGACTTCTTACCGCGGTCGTATTTTTCGGTCGAATCAGACAGGACTTCGACAATCACAGTGGGATTGAGAAGTGTGTCGCGATGATCGTCATCAAACAACAGTTCGCCACAGACGATGGTGGCATCAGGATATGTATACAGACCCGTCGACTGGACCTGAACCCGAAGATCACTGTTGAAGACGGCGCATGGCCTGCCCTTGAGCGAGTTGCGAGCTTCTCCCACAAAATTCGCCGCGATCAAGCTGTGATTCGCGGAGCCCCCGCCCATCGCGAAAATCTCCCCCTGATAGAATTCGCTTTTGATTGACGCCTGGCGTTCGCGAATCAGATACTCCTGTGGCGTGATTCTCTTGAGTGCTGTTGACACGGTTTGCTCCTTTCAGAACTATGGGACCGCCGTAAGATAACTCAGCGATCAAAGAAAAGCATCAGGTTTTTGATCGTACTGGAAGAGCTAAGCAACGGCGTTGTCGTTAAACGAAGATGCTCAAGACACGATGAAACGGCACTTTGCTGACCCGTGTCTTGTCCCATGGCATGAAAAAAGGAGTCGCACTTCTGTACGACTCCTTGAATTCTGGCGGAGAGTTCTTTGCAGTACGCGAAAGCCGGATTACTCCGCTTCGGTCAACTCAGCGACAACTTCCTGGCCTTCAGGAGCGATTGCTTCCGGGGTTTCAGTGACATCTACAGCGTCCGCTTTGTCTTTGCAGCAGCCTTTTTCGCCGCTTGCTTCGCATTCAGCACCAGCGGCGGAAGTCAACGTGGCGTCAGTGTCGCCTGTGGCACAGCAACTGCCAGATGCTTCACTGCAACATGAAGAAGCGTCGCCTGCAAGACCTGTCAACAGAGACGCAGTTCCGCTGGCACAGCATGGGCCTGCTTCTGTTTCAGCTTCGGCCGATGTGAAGACTGACTCGCCCGTCATTGGGCAAACAAGGCAGCTTTTGCCATCTGTTGAACTGTACGAATAACTCACGTACGCAGTGCTGGCGATTGCGACGAGAAGAAACAGTGATTTCATTTCAATGATCTCCGGGAAAGAAAGTGCGGACTCTTCGTGAGCTGATTGTCAAAGCAGGCTGGACGTCAATGAGTGTGGTCGTTTCGGGACGTTCTGTGAAGTCGCTCACAGTCGACAAGTGTTGATGAGAATCTGACCTCAGGATTTTACGCTGGCTCTGGCTTTTGGACTGCGAAATTTCAGAACACGTCAAACTTTTCGACCAGTCTGAGACAAATCCCGTCATCTCAGGCCGTTTTCACCTTCCCATTTTCACACGCCAGTCACTTTCCGTCAATCTGTCATCTGTACAGAACAGGAACGTAGACGTTTCGTCGACAGATGATTCACAGAATGGCTTTCTACATCCTCAGTGACATTTCTACATCCTCAGTGACAGTGGTGTTGTGGCGGGAAACTTTTAACACTGTAACCTCGCGGTATAGCCGCCTCAGCACCACCGACCATCATTTGAGACACACATGACAAATCCTTCTGCAGAGTTCGCGCTACAGACACCGTCCGAAGAAAGGCTGGCTGAAGAAGCGCGGCCGCAGGCTGTTACGCCGCTGACGTTGATCCGGTTTCTGATGGGGCGGCGGTCTGCGATTCTGGATGTCGCGGCGAGTCCTCATGCGTTGGCGCTGGGTGGTGTGCTGGTTCTCTCGGCGGGATTCGCTCGAGAATACGACGGTGAAGATCTGCTGCATGAACCATGGCATTTGCTGATTCCTCATGGTGCGTCGCTGCTGACAGCGTTCCTGTTGTATATGCTGGTTCGCTTGACAGGAATCGGGAAGACACATCAGCTTCCGACGTTCTTCCGCGGCTTCCCGATGTTTCTCCGACTGTACTGGATGACGGCACCGCTGGCGTGGCTTTATGCCATTCCCTTTGAACGCTGGATGAGCCCGGGCGATGCAACGCTCTGGAACCTGCGACTGCTGGGAATCGTTTCTGTCTGGCGAGTTGTGCTCATGATTCGCGTCATCAGTGTGGTTTACGGGGCCGCCCCACTCTGGCGAGTGATCTCAACGGTGCTGCTGTTTGGCGATGCGGTGATGTTGATCGCGATTCGGTTCGTGCCGGTGCCGGTGCTGAACCTGATGGGCGGCGTTCGGATGACCGAAAGCGAACAGCTCCTGCAGACCACAACTTTTCTCCTGCAGATTGTCGGCTTCCCTTCGCTGTTTATCCTGCTGATCATGACTCTGGTCCCGACAGCGAAACCGTGGACGCGAATGACATTTTCACAGCCCAGCCGAGTGCATGGAACGACATGGTTGTTGGCTGCAATATCGATCCTGATCTGGCGGTTCATCCTGCCTGTGACTCAGCCGGAGCAACAACGACGACGCGTGGCCGAACAATTGATCATGGCACAAGACTTTCCTGCTGCGTTCATGTTCATGTCGAAGCATGATCAAGCCGACTTTCCGCCGCACTGGAGCCCGCCACCGCATGTGGCTCAACCCAATCCAGTGCCGCCGATCAATGATCTGATCGAAGTTTTGATCCAGGAATCTCCGGCGGAATGGGTCCGCGCAATTTTCATTGAGAAATTCCGCAACACCACTGAACAAACTCTGACTCGGTATGGCTTTGTCAGTGACGAGCGGCTTTCGTCCACGCTTAGAATCCTTGACCGTCTGCCGCTTTCAGAATGGTTGCCGAATGATGAGTGGCGCAGGGCGGAAGCGGTCGGGTTTCTTCGACAGCTTTCCAGTAATTCCAACCGAGCTCTGTCTGAGTCGGAGAAGGCCTGCCTGCTGCGCATTCTGGACAAGTTGCCGCCGCAGGCCGCGACTGAGAATCAACCCACAGATCAACCCACAGATCCGCAACCGCTGGATGAAGCGAAAAGCGAATAGCTGTGCTCTGTGATTTGACACTGGAATCGGTGGGGCGGCTTAAACGCTTGTCACGCCATGCGAATGACTGGGTTTCCATTTTGTAACGACCGCTTAACACTGGAACAGGCAAGTCGTTTCTATCCCCGCACAATCGCGCGGGTGTTGCTGGGAAACAACAGGACTCAAAGATTTTCCGTAGATCCCCCCGCGCTCTGCAGTTAGCTTCGTGCGGTACTGATCAGTTGAACCTCCCCAGGTTCCGCGCGATGGATCAGCATGTACGTCTGAGTTTTTCGGGCCCTCCCACCATCGGGCCGTCCCTGTTCTTCAATGTGGTGAGTGAGTCAGAAAGCAGATTCGACGTGGCTTCCAAAGACCTCCAAATTACACGGACTCAGTCGACCCGGCTTATTACGTCTCCAGAGGCCTCGGCAACTTCTTTGGGAGTTTCAGCCGGTAATCCTGTCGAGATTGTTGCCGGAGCCCTGAAGCGACAGTGGTTGCGTCTGCTGGTGGCAACACTTGTCAGTGCGGGGATTGCCTGGGCGATTGCAACCAGCTTTGCAACTCAAAAGGTAACCTCGCGGCTCACGTTGTCCTCGCAGTCGCTCCCGGCGACAAGCCAGAACGTCTACACCGCGCCGAACCCGAACGTGGCCGCGATGATGCTGAAGTCACCCAGAATTCTGCAAGCCGTGGTTGAACGACACAATCTACCGCCGGCTCACATACTCGCGAGGATGATCAATCCCCTTCCAAATCTCGCAACCTCAAGCATCGAAGTGGCGTTCGTTCAGCCCGATACAGAAAAAGCCATCGCCATTCTGGATGATGTCGCCAGTGAACTCGTCAAGTCAATCGCTTCGGATCGCAAAGAGACACTCACGGAACACGCCGGATACATAAGCGAGCTTTTGGTCATCGCCAAAAGTGACCTCGCCAGTGGGCGTAAAGAATTGGTGAGGCTGGAGGAGTCGCTGCGATTGAAGGGCGCGGATTCTTCGCAGAAGAATGCCGAGATCAATGGTCTGGCCAACCGCGAAGACGACCTGAAGTCTTCTATCGATGAATGCCGCCGCAAGGACGCTCGACTTCGGAGTGATCTGAAACTGTTGACCGACGAATTTGCGTTCGTTCAGAATGCCGCGTTTCGTGCCGTAATTGAAGGCCGTCGACGACAGTCCGAACGCCTGGGAGAACGATTGACGCGGAATGCTCCCGCAGCGACCGTGAACGCTGAGATTCAACGACAATTGCGCGAGGCTGAACAGGAACTCACTGACCATGCAAAAGCTTCGACAGATCCAGGCCAACGTGACAACCGCGAAGCGAATGACGTCCCTGCAGAAGGCGTTTCTGTTCGGAAACGTCGGACTTCACGCGATTCCAACAGAGTCTCGGAGGCCGCAGAGGTGTTTACGGTGGCAGCGGAGTCCAATGAGCTCTTTACAAGAGTGGATGCCTCCGAACTTGTGGCCGATCAACTAACAAAATGGAGTGAAAGAATCTCGGCGATTGGGCAGGATTCACTGGGGGAACTGGAACCAACAGTGCTGGAATCGGCAAAGACTTCGTGGGGCAGACTTTTGAAGATTTCTGATGAATCGCGGGAACTGCAGTTCGAAGCCAACAGTAATAGGGTTGATCTCGACTACTTTTTGGCCAAGACCAGTGAGATTGAACTGGAGAAGAATCGTTCCACGAACGAAGACGTCAAGCGTTCGTCAAGTGAACTGCTGGAACTCACACTGGAAGTTGATGAGAAGGAAAAGCGATACTCAGAGCTGAGCCATCAATTGGATCAGATCAATCAGCTCAGAGAATGCGAGTTGACAGAGTATGTCGTCACATCTCCTGCAGTCGTAAATGCCGTCGATGACGTCAGTTCGAATCGTAAGAATCTGTTTGTCTGTTCATTCCTTGGATTCGGGCTACTACTGACAGCTCCGCTGATCGCGATAGAATTGATGCGGCTGCGACCTTCTCCGATCACGATCATCAGTCGACGCTGGAACCTGCCCGTTCTGGGAAGTCATTCGCCAGGTTTTTCCGGCAGTACCAGCCCCAACGGTGGTGTCGTAAGTCAGGACTTGCGGCTGATGGCGTTGCGGATCCAGCAGAGTCTTTCTCGACCGTCAGGTCGAGTCGTGATGTTCTCCGGACTTGATCATGGGGAATCACCGCTCGCCCTTATTCGGTCGCTTTCGTACTGTCTGGCTCAGCGTGAAGAATCCGTACTGATGATTCAGATTCCGCCAACTCTGGAAGCCGCTGAAGGCTGGAGATTCAGCAACGAAGGATCGTTCAAAGCCGGACGTCAAGGTGTTGCGGAGTTTCTTGCGTCGGATTCCGGAGTTGCGACTTCCTTCGTCATCAGCGCTGGCGTGGCAGGAATTGATTTTCTGCCGGGCGGCTGTTCGGCTGTTGCGTCCGAAGCAATGGCCTCCAGTCGACTCACAGGGCTGATCGAACAGCTTCGCGCTAAGTATTCGATGATCATTCTTTGCGGCCCGTCCACACTATATCCCGCAGATCTGCAAATGCTGGCAGCTCGTGCAGACGGGATCGTTTTCACCGTCAATCAGGACAGCGTGAACTCCGTGTACGGTAACGAAGTCATCGGAGACCTGCTGGAACTGGGCGCTCCTGTTCTGGGATTGGCAGAACAGCCACAGAGCATCGGAAATGTCGGTTCTGTGATGGAGCACCAGAACGCTGCAAGCCTTGCACTTCGATAACACGATTGCTCCACATCAGAACCACGATCGGCAACGAACGACGAGCGTGGTGTGTGAGCGGTTATTCTTAACAGCCCTGAACAACACTCAGCTGATCACCAGAAACCGGTTCGATCAATGCGGTGACTTTTCACAACCCTAGACATGTGGTTGTTTCGCGCGAGTCATGAAGGGGCTTCGATGCTGCCTTTTTGCTACCAACCTAAAAGCCTGCACGATCAGAGCTGTCTCCTTTTGAAGACGTGGATTGCCTTTAGGCCATCGAGAAAACCCTTGATTGGGCGAATGTGCAAGGAGTACGGTCGTCAGCGAGCAGGCTGTCTCCGCAAGCAGTCCGCGACGTCAAAACTTGATCATTCTTATTTTGGTGGTTGATGCCCCTGTCACCCAGAGGAACGAAGTGCGCGCAAATCACAGACCAAAGGCACAGGTCTTGCTTGTGTGAATTTCAGGTGAAGCATTCTCCGGCAATTGCTGACACCATGTACTCTGATTGTGTCAGGTTACGTTGCCAAAAACGGATTCGAACGACATTGACGGGACGTTAACTGTGCGCTCTCCATTCTTTAATTGCCAACAGCCACAAACGTGACAACGCACGCTCCGGAAATAATCTCGCGTCGTGGCGCATTCTCTCGAATCATGAACGTCCTGCCATTGCGTCTGGGAGTCAGATTCCAGTCGCTGGTTTCGGGACAGGGGACACGATCACGGGCCCTTCGAGGATCTCTCTGGACGGTGGCTGGATTTGGCGGCGGTCAGATTCTTCGGCTGGGGGCTAATCTGATCCTGACGAGACTACTGGCCCCGGAAGCTTTTGGTCTGATGGCCCTGATCAATGTGTTTCTTTTGGGGCTGGAAATGCTCTCCGACATCGGAGTGCATGCGGCAATCATTCATAATAAGCGGGGCGATGATCCGGAGTTTCTCTGCACGGCGTGGACTATTGGCGTCATAAGAGGTGTTGTGCTTTGGGGCGTAGCGTGCCTGATCGCGTGGCCGGCCGCGGTCTTCTACAGCGAACCGCGTCTGATGCTGATGATCCCGGTCTCCGGCCTGATCGTGCTGATTACCGGATTCCAGACCACCGCGATGGCTCAGCACAATCGTCACATGAATCTGGAACGCCTGACGATTCTTCAATTGGCAGCTCAGGCGATCAATCTGCTGGTCATGGTGCTGCTGGCGTGGCAGATGCGAAGCGTCTGGGCACTTGTCATCGGCGGAGTTGCGGGAGCGATCGTACAAGTGACACTGGCTCACTTTCTGCTTCCCGGAATCCGGCACCGATTTACTCTGAATCGCGCCGATGTGGGTGAGATTGTTCGCTTCGGAAAATGGCTCTTCTTTGCTACGGCGATCGGCTATCTGGCTGGTCAGGCTTCCGACAAGCTGGCGTTGGGCAAATTGGTCGATCGAGAAACGCTGGGCATTTATTCAATGGCGTTTATGCTGGCTCAACTTCCGTCCTCGGTCGTGACGGTTTTGATAGGACGAGTTCTCTACCCGGCTCTGGCAGAAGCCTCGCGTCAGGACTGTTCGCGGTTCGGCGAGAAACTGCGGCGTGCTCGAACAGCCATCTGGCCTCCTTTGATGATGCTAATTCTGAGCCTGGGTTTTTTTGGTCCAGTGACTTTCAGGCTGCTCTGGGACCCGCGTTATCACGCTGCCGGATGGATGCTGCAGCTCATGCTCGCGGTGGTGTGGCTGGATGGACTGAATTGCTCCCTGAATGCGGCTTTGCTGGCTCGCGGCGACAGCTTTGCCTCTGCCGTTCAGAACGCGATCAGCCTGATCATCGGAATTCCCGGGATGATTGTGGGCTACACGATGTTTGAGCTGCCAGGATTGATCTTTGGGATTACAGCCGGTCGCCTTTG
>CAMAXD010000186.1 GCA_945861975.1 Candidatus Kuenenia stuttgartensis
AATCGCCAGCAGGGCGCGTTGGAACAAGCGGAGGCTAATTTTCGGCAAGTGCTGGAATATCGCACAGAAGAAACGATCAAGAAGAAGTTCGACTTCAGCATGGATTATGAAGTCATCAATCTGTTGGGACAGACTGTCTTTGATCGAGCGTTACAGATTCGTGGTGAATCGCGCACAGAGGAACGGGCGACGAGACTCAAAGAGGCGGTGGAGATTTTCCAGAAGACGCTCGCCATCGATGCGGAAAATGTTGACGCCCACTATAATCTCAGCCAGTTGTATGCTCAGTTGAACGACAAAGAGAAAGCCGCTGAGCATCAGAAACTGCATGAGAAGTACAAGATCGACGACACGGCACGAGGTGAAGCGGTAAGTAAGGCACGCCAGAAGTATCCGGCTGCGGATTTCGCATCGGAAGCTTTGGTGATTTATGATCTGCAAAGGAAACAGCAAACAGAACCCGCGACAGTTCAGGCCGCGGAATAGCGGCCGTTGAAAATACCGGTGCGACGAGCAGTTGCTGAAGTAGTGCCGACCAAACATTTCCTCGTTTAACCCGTGGCCGAGAGGCCAGGTTGTTCACACCGCCTGGCCTCTCGGCCATGGGTTAAACGACTAATTCACAGATACGAACGAACCAGACATGAATCAGTCGACTGAATCTGAGTCCGAAGAAACACAGAATGACGAAGTCGTTGGTTCTGCAATCAAATGGTCATTTGGGGCGTTTCTTGCGCTGGTGGCAGCCGGAATGTTGATCTGGCTGCTGACGAAAAAGCCGCCGGAAGTTGTCGTTGAAAAAGCAGGACTGACGGAGTTACCCACGGAGCGAGTCAAACCGACACTGGAAATCCCCGAGGTATTCTTCACAGAGATCACCGACGAGGCGGGTGTGGATTTCGTTCATGAAAATGGTGCCGACGGGGAAAAGCTGCTTCCGGAAACCATGGGCGGAGGCGGAGCATTTTTTGACTTCGACAACGATGGTGATCAGGACTTGCTGTGTGTCAATTCCAACGTCTGGCCGTGGGCAAAACAGCAACCGGAGAAACTTCCCACGTCCGCACTTTATGCCAATGATGGAACAGGAAAATTCACCAATGTTACCGCCGGTTCGGGACTGGATGTCGCGATGTACGGCAATGGTGTCGCGTGTGGTGACTTTGATAACGACGACGATGTTGATGTCTTTATCAGTTGCCTTGGACTGAACCACCTGTTTCGTAATGACGGTGCGGGCAAGTTTTCAGACATCACTTCTAACGCCGGTGTCGGCGGCAGTGAGACCGAGTGGAGTACCAGTTGCGGCTGGTTCGACTACGACAACGATGGCGATCTGGACCTGTTTGTGGCGAACTATATTCAATGGTCCCGTGAGCAGGACTTGTCTATGGAGTTCACTCTGAATGGAACTCTGCGAGCCTACGGTCGCCCCACAGATTTTACGGGAGCGTTCCCTTGTCTTTATCGTAATGAGGGAGAAGGTCGCTTTACGGATGTCTCGGAACAGGCCGGCGTGCAGGTTCGCGATCCAAACACGAAGGTCCCTGCTTCAAAGTCTCTCGGGACCACTTTCTGCGATGTGAATGCCGACGGGCGACTGGACATCATCGTGGCCAATGACACCGTCCAGAATCTGCTGTTCGTTAGTCAGGCCGATGGGACCTTTCTTGATTCCGCCGCAACTGCTGGGGTGGCCTTCGACAATGCCGGATTGGCTCGCGGAGCAATGGGGATTGATACGGGCTGCTTTCGAAATACAGAGGCAATTGGTATCGTGATCGGAAACTTTGCCACAGAAATGACAGCCTTGTACGTGTGTCAGACTCCGGGGGCCGAGATCCCGATTTTTCGTGACGAAGCGGTTTCGAACGGTATCGGGCCGGTGACTCGGACGGACCTGAAATTCGGCGTGCTGTTTCTGGATGCAGACCTCGATGGTCGACTGGACCTGTTTGAAAACAACGGGCATCTTGAAGAAGACATCAACGTAGTTCAGGCCAGCCAGCAGTATGAGCAACCTCCACACTTGATCTGGAATTGCGGCACTGAGTTTGAAAATGAATTTGTGATGCTGCCCGAAGCCAAAACAGGAGCAGACTTTCAGAAACGCATGGTCGGGCGCGGTGCCACGATGGCCGATATCGATCGCGACGGAGATCTGGATCTCGCATTGTTCAGTTCCGGCGGTCATCCTCGACTACTTCGCAATGATCAGAAGTCGGGAAATCACTGGCTGCAGTTCAAACTGCGGGGTACCACCTGCAATCGCGATGCGATTGGAGCCGAAGTGAAAATCACGTTGCCTGATGGAATCGTACTCACTCGTCTCGTGATACCAACCCGCAGCTACCAGTCTCAGGTCGAGCTCCCTGTCACATTTGGACTCGGCAAACTCGACTCAGTGAAAGACGTCACGATCCGCTGGCCGGATGGTGCCACCCAGGCAGTTCACGTGGCAAAAGTTAATCAGCGGCTGGACGTTGTGCAGAGTGCGAAATAGTTATCTCTAACGACGCCCCGCGCAACAGAGCAAGGCCTCCTCCAGGCAGCGAACTTCAGCGGGATCAGCAAACAGCACTCCCGACTGTGATGCAATGCGAGTACGAATCGTTTGACGGAACGCCTGATCGTTGGCTAGCCGTACGGCGAGTGCAATATATTCGTCGGTGGTTTTGACGACACAATCAGCTATCTGCATCTTGTGATACAGGCCAGCCGTAATGCGACCTCGCAAAAATGGACTGGGCAGAGTGATCACAGGAGTTCCCATCGCCAGAGCTTCGTAGCTGCTGTTGCCGCCGCCAAAATGCAGAGGATCCAAAATCACGTCACAGATCCGTAACAAACGCAGATAATCTTCGTTTGAAATCGCGGGCAAAAATACGATTCGATCGTGGACGTCTGCCAGTGTCTTTTGCCAGCGTGAACGCAGTCGTTTCGTCCACTCCGGAGCTCGACCTTCAATAACGACGATGCGGCCCTGAGGATCGGCTTCCAGAATTCCTCGGAGCGCCATGTCATCGTCAGGATGAAATTTGAACAACGACTGCGGACAACCATAAAGTGGTCCTGAGCCTTCGAGTCCTGGCAGTCGGCGGATAGATTCCGGATCGGCAGGTGTCTGTGGACGCTCATAATAGGTCCCGGTGAGTGGCATTCGCACGAGCCTTTCCGTGTAGTGTTCCTGAGCCGCTTGCTCGTCCAGAAGTTCGCTCGACAAAAAATAGTCCATCGTCGGGCTACCTGTGGTTTCCGGATGTCCCCATGTCACGCACTGAACCGGGGCCATTCGCGAAAATGCCAGCGTTGAGCACAACGGATCCATCCCGACATCGGCAAACAACAAAACATCCAGCTTCAATTGTCGCAGAGTGGCGATCGCTACTTTAACGTCACGAGCAATCACGACGTACTCGTCCGCTCCGTTCTGAAACCGTCGGCTGAATTCGTCGTCAGCATTTGAGGCTGCACAAACCGTCACATGGAATCTGGATCGGTCTAGTTTCTCGATCCTGCCGATATTCAGGCGACCAATCGTGTGGTTGCGGAAGTAGGCTGACAGAAACCCAACGCGAATTCGGCTGTCGGGCGATTCTCCGTTCGGCCGCTCATTCGCGATGCTTTGCAAATTCGCTTCCTCTGAACCCAGAATAATTCGACCTCGCAATGCCATGGCCTGGCGATCATTCAGCCCCTGATAGGCCCAGAAGAAAGCGGTCGGGACAAGCTGCGATGTGGCGTCGACAGAGACGCCTTCTGCGGCCATTGTCTCAAGAGCTGAATGCTGTTCCCGTCGCCAATGCTGCAGGTCTTCTCGCGATTGATACACCACCGGCAGGACCGAAGTCGCCAGCAGTCGGTTCATTGGAGAAGGATCGATGGCCAAAAGTTCGCGATAGACATCGCGAGCCTTCTCCGAGAAGCCCTGATTAAGCAACAGATATCCCAAATTCTGCCGTGCGGCGGACAATCGAGGATCAGCCTCGACTGCTCGCTCATAGCACAGCAGAGCATCCGGCTGACGAGTTTGTTCCTGCCGAAGATTGCCAAGCGTGATCCAACTGGTCGCGTCCCTGGGATTCAGAGCCAACCAGTCTTCGAGACTCAGAGGTTGCGGTTCCGTCGGTTGTTGCGAACCAGCAATAACGGGAGAAGCCATGCGAGCAGTATCCACTACTGCTGACTTCTCTGAAACAAACCATGGAAGCCCCGCTGTAATAGACGGCACTGATCCGGGCTGTGGCACGATCCAGACGTCGTGTTCTTTGCCCTCGGAACTGGCCCCGGCCACATACGGACATGCCGCGCCTGCAGCGACTTCGACGGCGAAAATCTCTGTCACTCCGGACAGAAATTGAAACACTGCAACCGTACGCCCTGTGATGAGATCCACGACGCCCACGCCGCATTTTAATTCATTGCGGCGTTCCGCAATGGGAACTCCACCGAAGACGGACGTCTCACGAATCTTCGATAGACCGACGAACGCAAACTGGCCTGCGAAACTGAGTCCGCGAGTATATCCGGGAAATGTTTCAACGGTTGTAAACTGCCCTGTCGCAGGATCAATAGTCCCGAGTGCGCCGCGACCAGAATCCAGAACCCACAATTTGCCGTTATACCATCGCGGTGAATGGGGCATCGCAAATCCGCGTGCAATCGTTTCGCCGGAATCCACATGCATGACAACCCCGCTGGTCGCCTTGGTCGGACGCCAGCCTGCCGCCGTATCCGATTCTGCCATCGCTGTCACAAAACCCGGACGGCCATCAACCAAAGCCAGGCCATTCAGATGACAACGGTCCTGATCGATTAACTGGCTGATGAATCGAGGTTTCCAGCGGGGAATAAAACTGTACTGTTCATGCAGCGTTGACAGGCAGGAGAACAGAGTATTCACGACCCACAGGCCTTCCGTTCCCCACGCCAGATCATGCCCATGGATACTGCCGGTCCATGTCGAAGTCCGCGGAACATAGCACACGTCCCACGTGTCTGCTGGAGCCACCGACCTGGCGACATCGCGATTGCCTGCGAGAAAATTCATCTGTTTGCGAGTGCCGATGGCAAGTCGATCGCCATCAACTGCCAGCCCCATCGGCTGATCGTAGTTCGAGAACGAAATCTTCAAAGATCCGTTATGCACGCCCAGAACAAGCAGTTTTCCCGCCTGATACGTGGTCACCATTAAGGAACATTTCAGGTGACTCAGAATATCGGCAAGCACGGGCGTAAATTCGTAACGCACCTCGAGGACGCGTTCAGTTTTCGGCTCGCCATCTTCCGGGGTACTCATAAGTGCTTCCGATTCATTTCTTTATGGTCGCTGTGAGACCACGGACGGTTCAGTTCGTTTCGCATTGGCCATGCAGGTGACGCATACACAGCGCGGCACATTGTGAGTCGTTCTACCGAAAAGGCAAACACTCACGTGGACTGCGGCAGCAGGCTGTTAATTTGGTGCAGGCAGTCTGCCGTCATTTTGGTGCAGGCAGCAGGCTGCCGAACCCTCGGCCTGAAGCCACGCTGGAAACGTTTCTCCACGGCAGTTTGTGAGGTAGAAACCTGCCGCGGGCTGCAGCCGTTCAGAGGGGCACGATCCAAAGTCCGGGCTGAGTGCATTTGCTGGTGCCATGAAATCCCGAACCACTTGCAATGCGGCAGTCGCCCCGATAACTTTTCGCGGTCTTTGCTTCAGCAGTGGTCGTTGCCATTGCAAATTCCACCGCCTGCGGCCTTTCTATTGGGCCCGGCGTTCCATTGTTTTGCAGTTCAGGAAGTCTCCATGAAGGGAAATATTCGCCACTCTGTCGTGTTCTGGTGCTTTAACATCGCCGGAGACATGTGGGATATCGATAAGACCTGTGAAATCGCCAAAAGTCTGGGTTGTGAATCCGTGGAAATCTGTGGTCCTGCAGAATTCCCAACGATCAAAAAGCACGGTCTGACCTGTGCTCTGGCTGCCAACGGGATGCCCGGCGCTCCGTTTATGAAGGGCCTGAATAATCTGGCTTATCACGCTCAGGTGATCGACGCCACCACGAACATGATTGACGAATGTGCTAAGTATGGCATGGCGAGCGTTATCGCTTTCACGGGCTACAAATGGCGGGATGCGGAAGATCCCAACAGCGGGGAGATTTCACTCGAAGAAGGTGCGGATAACTGCGTCGCCGGCCTGAAGAAGCTGGCTGTTCATGCGGAGAAAATGGGCGTCACGATCTGCCTTGAACACCTGAATACTCGGGATGGATCTCACCCGATGAAGGGTCATCCGGGTTATCAGGGCGACGATATTGATTATGTGGCCAACATCGTTCGTCGAGTCGGCTCGCCCCGCGTCAAACTTCTGTTTGATATCTACCACGTGCAGTTGATGAATGGCGACGTGATCCGGCGACTGGAAGAGAATATTGACGTGATCGGCCATGTTCACACAGCGGGCAATCCTGGCCGATGTGAACTGGATGAGAATCAGGAAATCAACTTCCCCCCGATTCTGCGAAAGCTGGTTGAACTGGGATACAAGGGTTTTGTCGGACACGAATTCATACCAACTCGTGATCCTCTGGAAGGCCTGAAGCAGGCGGTTCAGGTCTGTGACGTCTAGCTTCTTATCTCGCGAAGTCTGCACAAGCCATGCTCGTGATCTTTTCAGAGCATGGCTTTTAGTATTTTCGGGGAGACCGCTGGCTGGCTGCTGATATGATCGTTTACCGCCAAGCCCAAGGCGACGACTCTTCTGAGGGCCGTCGCCTCGAGCTCGGAGATAAACCGTTTCGAGACTCCTGTTAATTAAGTCATTCCTACTCCATTTGCAGCAATCCTATCTTCTCAGACATGTACGACATTATCGGTGACATTCACGGCCATGCTGATGAACTGGTGGAATTGCTGCACAAGCTGGGGTACTCGGAAGAGTCCGGTGAATTCCGCCATGCCGAACGCAAAGTGCTCTTCTGCGGCGACTTTATTGATCGAGGTCCGCGGATTCGCGACACGATTAATATCGTGCGAGCCATGTGTGAAACCGGCACGGCTTCCGCTGTCATGGGCAATCATGAACTCAATGCATTGGCGTTTCACACGACGCATCCAACAAAGCCTGATGAGTTCCTGCGACGGCATACGGAACACAATCTTAAGCAGCATTCCGCGACTCTGAAACAATTGGATGCGGCGGACCTCGAAGCTGCGTTGAACTGGTTTCGGACGCTGCCTGTTTCTCTGGATCTGGGTAGCCTGCGCGTTGTCCATGCGTGCTGGGATGATAGAGATCTGCGGACACTCGCTGACGCGTCCGCTCAGTACGGCCATATGTCGGCGGAATTCCTCTTTCATGCGACTCAGGCCGGGAATCCAGTGCTGCGTGCTGTCGAGCGATCCATGAAAGGTCCGGAGATGAAGCTTCCGGAAGGAAGTTTTCTGGTCGACCGTGAAGGGGCTCGGAGGGAAAGGACCCGAATTCGCTGGTACGATCCTCCGGAGAAGCATTCGCTCGCGTCGTATTCGTGGCCGGCGATGGAGGATCCGACGCTGGCTTCACTGCCGGTTCCGGCGACAGTGCGTCCGGCCGTTTATGCTCCGACGAATCCGCCAGTCTTCATTGGCCATTACTGGCTGTTTGCAGACTTGCCGGCACCGCTCGCGGTCAACGTGGCCTGTCTGGACTACAGCGTCGCCAAGTATGGAATGTTGACGGCCTATCGACATCATGGCGAGAAAATCCTGCGCCCCGATCGTTTCGTGACCGTACCTTCTCGCGCTCGCAGTTGATTCACGGGGAATCCCCGCGAAACCGGGAGTACTCATCGAAATGCCAATCATTGGCCGGGCCAGGGTGGATGATTCAACTCAATTGCTGCACAATACGATCCAGACGCCGAATCCGGGGGGGGCGGGGCGTCGTAGTTCGGCGACCAGATGGACTGCCGGATGACACCATTTCACTGAACTGAATTAACTGAATTGAGTACATCGCAGTGACGACAGGTTCCCATTACACCGTTTTGGCTCGACGTTTTCGGCCTCAGGCGTTTGACGACGTCGTCGGGCAGGATCATGTTTCGCGAGCACTGCGGAACGCCATTCGTGCTGGCCGAGTTGCTCATGCTTACATGTTTACGGGGGCTCGCGGAGTCGGAAAAACGTCGACTGCCCGAATTCTGGCGAAGGCTTTGAACTGCCCCAATGTCGTGGATGGTGTTCCGTGTAATCAATGCGAAATCTGCGACGGGATCTCCGCCGGGAACGATGTCGACGTGCTGGAAATCGACGGTGCATCCAATCGCGGGATCGATGATATTCGATCGCTCCGCGCGAATGTTGGCGTGCGATCGATGAGGACTCAATTTAAAGTCTACATCATCGACGAAGTTCACATGTTAACCAAAGAAGCCTTCAACGCGCTGTTGAAGACTTTGGAAGAACCGCCGCCGAATGTAAAGTTCGTGTTCTGTACAACGGAACCCAACAAGGTTCCCGATACAATCCTGTCGCGTTGTCAACGGTTTGACTTCTCCAGCATCAACGATCGCTCGATTGGTGATCGACTGCGCGAGATTGCTAAGGCGGAAGGTTTTGAAGTCGCCGAGGATGCTCTGGAACTGGTTGCTCGACGAGCCCGTGGTTCGATGCGTGACAGTCAGTCGCTGCTTGACCAATTGCTGGCTTTCAGTGACGGGACAGTTTCTGCCGACGATGTGCATCGCATGCTGGGAACGGCCGGCGACGAACGTCTGGTCGAATTCTTCGACGCCATCATTGAACATCGACCGGGCGAAGTGCTGACGAATCTGGATACGGCTTTCGGTCTTGGTGTTCAGCCCGGCGAATTGATGGATCAGTGTATTGGCTATGTCCGCGACCTGATGGTGACGCTGTCGGGCGGCACCGAAGTTCCTCTGTGCAGCGTCGCCAATCGCCATCGTGACATTCTGATGCGACAGGGAACTCGGATTGGCATGCATTCTGTCATGGCCGCGTTTCAGATTCTGTCCGATGCCAAGAACCAGATGTTTCGCAGCACGTTTGCTCGAACCGTTCTGGAGATGGCGATGGTCCAACTCAGCCTGCTCGAAAATTTAACGGCGATCAGCGATCTGCTGTCAGGACGCCTGCCAACACTGCCGGAGTTACCTACACCGTCCAACATATCGACGACGTCAACCGCCGGGGCTGCGTCGGCTCAGGCATTGGCAGCACCTGTCAGCGAAAAAAAAAACTCTGAATCCCTGATGCGGGCCTCGTCGCTGATCGCTCCGCCGGATGTTTCAGACAACGGTGACGAGGAATCCAGCGACTTTGATTCGGACGAATCCGATGATGATTTGCACGAACTTCACACGACGGCTTCGGTTGCCGAAACGCCGTCAGTTGCCGCAATTCCATCCGGCTCTGCGGCACCGTTAATCGCCTCAACGCCAATCATGCCCGCAGGTGCGGAAGCTGTTGCTGCAGCGCGTGTTTCTTCATCGTCGGCTCCTTCTTACTCTGACAGTTCGCCAGACACGACTGCGACGACGCATATCCAGCCCCCGGTTTTAACGAAAGCCGAACCGGCTCCACCCGCGTCTGTAACGGCTTTATCCGCTCCACCTGCCCCGGCGATCTCGAAGCCTGCTCCGACAGTGAAGAGTGAACCGGTGTCGTCATTGACACAGGCGGATTGTCCGCGATTGTTTCAGGAGTTGTTAAAGACCGTCGGCTTAACGATTTCCGCGGGGCTGAAGATGGCTTCGGATCTAGTCCTGGTCGCACCGCATCGGCTGGAGATTCAGTTAGACAGCTCCTACGACTTTGCAAAAAAAGTGCTGGATCAGCCGGATAGTCGCGGGCGAATTGAAGCGGAGATCCTGAAACTGATTGGAGAGCCTTTCACGGTCAATCTGCGACTGTTGGCGTCTACTCGATCAAAGCCGCAACCGGTAGTTGAAAAGCCCGCAGATCCTCCCGCCGCCGCAGGAGCGAGAACCAACAGTGTTTCAAGAGGCACGTCGCAGGCCGCCGAATCCTCCCCGAAATCTGCCGCGCGAGCTGTAGAGGCTACGCCGCCTCAGCGAAACCTGCTGGGCGAAGTGGATCCGTCGCGAGATCCTTTCGTGCGTCAGGTGATGGAAGTTTTCGGAGCAACCGTGGTCAGAGTGACCGTGGCTCCAGCCGTTAAGGTGGCTGAAACAGAGGCTGTGGCGGACCATTAGCGGATTTCCCGTCTGAGCTTATCTCCTGTTCTTCGGAGTTTGATATGTTTGGTGGACTCAAGAATCTCGCAAGCATGGCCGGCATGATGAGCCAGGCCGGTGATATTCAGGCCAAGGTCGCCTTAGCGAAAGAACGGATCGGTCGCCTCACTGTCGAGGGAACGGCTGGCGGCGACGCTGTGACGGTTCGCATGACCGGCGACTTTCAGGTCAGCGGCGTGGACATTCATCAGTGGCTGATCGAAGCGAAGAACCGAGAACTAATGCAGGAACTGGTCGCTGCGGCGACTAACCACGCTATTCAGAAAGCCAAAGAAGCGGCCGCAAAGGAGATGGCGGATATTGCCGGAGGAATGAATATTCCCGGCCTGCAGGATGCTCTGTCCAAAATGGGGATGAGCTGATGTCCTCGTGCCGCTGAGTTCCATTTGAATCGCCAGGGTTTGCAAGCCAGGCAGCAGGCTCCGGCAGCGAATGCAGGTTAGAGCGGTTCTATTTTCGGCAAATCGGTATCCGCAGTGCTTGAAGTCGAATGGCGTGGACTTAAGGAAAATTTGTAGCGGAAGTCGCGTAGACTTCCTGTGATTTGGCAGGAAAGCCGGAACTCTTGGCGAGTTCCGCTACGCTAAGTCCACGCCATTCGTGCTTGAAGTCTTTTCGGCACTCTGGTTTGGCGGACTGCTCGAGGACGGAACCACACAGCCCGCTCATCCGGCCTATCGGCCACCTTCTCCCCCAGCGGGGAGAAGGGACTGCGTTCACGCGGCAAACATTGATCAAAAGGCAACTTCGGTGAATCCGACTCTTCAAACATTGCGCTGTCCAGTTAGACCCGGAAAAGCCCTCGCATCGCACTCCACAGACAGCGTCATAGCCGGTGACTGACGCGTCATTTCATCTCCCAAAGCCATTCTGCCGCAAAGATAAAACCAACTTAAGGGTATGTACTACTTACCCCGCATTCGCCACTCTTACTGTCTTCTGCTTCAGTGTCTTCTGGCGTGGTTGTCTCTGAGGCGGAGCCGTTTAGTTAAATCGAGATGAATACGGACAGAAAGAAACTATGCGGCGTATCGTTATTCAGTTATCAGGAAACGGGATTGAATAGTCTGTACTGATGGACGTTTATTTAGCAACAGGCC
>CAMAXD010000187.1 GCA_945861975.1 Candidatus Kuenenia stuttgartensis
TCTGAGTCTCTGCTGACGGAACGTGTGGAGACGCCGCAGAATTCGGTATCGGGCCGCTTGGATGAATTTTTGACACCATTCCTGGCTCAATTTCTCCGGAGAATACTGAAGCGGTTGCCGCCGGACAGCGGGCCCGGAGGCGAATGGCCCCACACCATCGCTGGTGCTGACATGGACGAGGATCAGTTCCTCAGACTGGCAAGGCATCTTGACTCCCCGTTGGAAACCACGAAGATTCAATGAGTGTGAAGTCATGGATTCACGGAATAGCGCTTCTGAGAAATCCAGAGCTGGTGCGTGATCTGGGCGAGCGAAGGCTCCACCTGCAGAATGTGGCACAGATCCGCCAGCTTGCTGCCGGTGCCAAAATCGACTCGGACATTCGACTCATAGGATTTCAGCCGAAGTTGCTGGCAATTGCGGATCGTATCTCTCTCGGGGCAGGCACTGTCCTGGCCTTTGGGGACGAACTAAACGGATTTGGTAGGATTACTATTGGATCCGGAACGTGGATTGGGCAGTACAATAATCTTCGCTCGGGGGGTGGAGACATTCAGATTGGAAACCACTGCCTGATCAGTCAGTTTTGTACGCTTGTCGCCAGCAATCACTCGACGGAAAAAAGTATGCCGATCAAGCTGCAACCGCCGCGAAGAGATCGCGTGGGTGTTGTTCTGGAAGATGACGTCTGGCTGGGAGCGGGTGTCACCGTAATGCCGGGAGTCACGATTCATACCGGAGCTGTCATCGGTGCGGGCAGTGTGGTGACCAAAGATGTGTCAGCGTATGAGATATGGGCCGGCGTTCCGGCCAAGAGAATTGGCGAAAGACAGTAATGCTCTGTCAAGGCTCAGAAAAGGGGTCAGGAACCAATAGCTTGAAATCGGGGTTGCCAGCATTAGCCGCTGGGCGCTAGCCCACGGTTCAGAACCGGACGCTAGCGCGTTCCGGCTGATAACGCAAACCCAACTTCTTAGGGCTCAACGACAAATTCAGTGCGCGAGTATGAAATGGATGAAACCACGTCCATGGTCTGTGATGGTGGCGCTTCTTGCGATTCACCGTGCAACGGTTTAAGAAATTAGCCGGTGGTAAGCGGAGCGCCACCACCGGTTGATGCATGAAATTGCATTTGCACCCTGACAAGGGTGCCAGATTCGTGGCCTCTGGCATCCCTTCAGGATGCAAATGTCCGTGCTCTGTTGACCGGTGGTGCGCCTGTCGGCGACCACCGGCTAATTTCTGGCATCCATTCAGGATGAGTCGCATTCCAGCGACCACAAATGCGCCGCGCACTTCATTTGTTGTTGAACCCTTCTTAGGTGAGTTCCTGACCCCTTTTCTGAGCACGCACTCTTCGTTTTATTGTTGACAGAGCAGTAGGCTTCCCTTCATGCCATTACACACCACTCGCCACTCGCCGCTCGCTGCGATCAGGTCCCAACTGGGTTGCTGGTTTCACGAACGCTGGCGTACGGAGTTGGTCATTGGATTTCCGCGGCTTGCCCGACTGGCAGGAATGGATTGGAAGGACTTGTGTAATCGCCGAGAAGTGCTCACGACGGACGAGACGACGGGCGGACGGATCTGCCAGTGGCAGGACTCATCACCACTGACGGTCGCTCGACTGTATCCGCGTGTAGGTGCCAGGTTGCTGCAACATTGTCTTAAGCAGTTTCCTGTGAACTTTCAGCGAGTGTCAACTCCGCACGTCGCTGACCCTGAAGTGACCTTTGTGATCGGCGTCCGCGGGACGGGTCGCCTTCCTCAGTTTCAGGCGACTGTAGCGTCCTTACTCGGTCAGCAGGATTGTCCGATCGAAGTGATTGTCGTTGAACAAAGCTGGGAACAACAGTTCCAGAATATCGTCCCTTCGGGCGTTCGTTACATCTACACCCGACCCGATTCACCGGACATGCCATTCAATCGCTCCTGGGCACTGAATGTGGGAGCACGAAACGCGAAAGGCCGGGTCGTCGTGCTTCACGATGGCGACTATGTTGTCCCCGCTGTCTTTGCCCGTGAGATCGCCTTGCGGCTGCAGAATGGGATTGAATCTTTGAGGCTGCCCCGATTGATCTTCTATCTGGACCAGCAATCGTCTGCCTCCATTCAGACGAACTTGAATTTTCGCGATGTTCAGGAAGTGAACCGAGTGGTGCAGAATAATCCCACACCCATGGCTTTGACGAAAGAAGCCTATATGCGAATCGGCGGCCATGATGAATCGTTCTATGGCTGGGGTGGAGAGGACAACGAGTTTCTTGATCGTGCTCGAACTTTGCGGCATTGTGAAGGAGCGTTTCTGCCTATCATTCATCTGTGGCATGCGGAGGCTCCCAATCGGTCGGGCGACAGAAACTCGCAGTATCTTTCATCGATTCTGGAGAAGCCCGTCCAGGAGCGGATCGGGGAGTTGAGCCAGCGGGAATTCGGTCGGGACATTCCCAGCAGGCCGTGGAGGGTCAGTCAATGAGCGACTTGCGATTGGCCGCGGGAAAACTGCGGGATGCGTGGCTCGCTTATCCGACTCAGCGTCGCGAAATCCGTCAGTGCCCGGCGGGCAAACCCATTTTCATCGGAGGGACTCACCGCAGCGGCACCACTTGGTTTGCACAGATGCTGGCCGTTCCGGGGCTGTGGTATATCCATGAGCCATTCAACCCGAATAAGAAAATCTGGCAGGAGGCGTTCAGTTATGTTCGGCCCGGCCACGAAAATACGGCAGTAGACACCTACTTCCGATCCTTGTTGCAAGGTGGGTTTCGTCAAACCGCCAATATGCCTCATTGCGACCATCCTCTGATGCCGCTGCGTTTAATGAACCCCTCGATTCAGAGGGTCATGATCAAAGATCCCCTCGCATGCCTGCTGACGGGGTATCTGGCGGCTCGGTTTGACATTCTTCCGGTGGTGTTGTTCCGGCACCCGGCGGGATTCGTTGCCAGCGTGACTCGACTTGGGTGGCCGGTTGGAGAGTATCTGGCTGCGTTTCTGAAACGTGCCGAACTCATGCAGGATCATCTGGAGCCATATCGGGAGTTGATGGAGCGGCATCAGCATAGCGATGGGATCGAAGCGGCCGCGGTGTTGCATGGTGTGTTGAACGTGGTGCAGTGGAATCAGATTCAAGCCAACCCGTCAATTCGCTATTACGTATTTGAGGAACTCTGCCAGGATCCACTGTCTGCCTTTGAGAAGGTTTTCTGCGACCTGAATCTGCCCTACAGTTCTGCGACTCGCGGTATCCATACGGCATTGTGTTTAGCGGGTTCGAAGGATCCCGGCGACTACCATACCCACGCCGTGGCACGCAACAGCACCGCCATGGCCGACAGTTGGAAGCGACAACTGCCTGTCGAGGAAGTTGATACCATCATCAAGACTTGGCTGGGTTTCAACATTCCGCTTTATCAGGAAGGGACCAGTGACGTTCCTGGCAACCAGGTGGGCAGATGACAGGTACGAGCCACACGAAAATCATACTGCCTCACGCGCTTAGCATTGAATGCTGCGGTGTAAGGATCGATCAACCAGTATTGAGTGTCAATTGCCAAGGGCGGATATTTCAATTCGTCCTCGACGATGAACTGAGAAAGCACACGTCCTTCCATGCAGGTTTGTCCGTGAACCTTAGTATCAAGAGACAGGAGTGGCTTCGCTATCCGGTATCCCGAAGGTTTTGTGCGCTTTTTGAAAGCCCTCTCAATGCTTGCTATCAGGATATCGAGGGGCTGACTGAACGTTATTCAATAATCTTCACACATCAGGCAGAACTGATAAAAAGGGGACAGCCATTTAAAGAACTTATGTTCGGTACCAACTGGGTAAATGTTGTTACAGACGAGGATACTGCACGAGCACGGATTCAACATCCCGAGAAGACGCGACTCGTTTCGTTCATTGGCAGTCTGGAACACGAAAAAGTTGGTGCCTACCAGCTTCGGCGAGAGGTTGCAGAGTACTGCATGAAGAACGCGACAGACACTGTAGATTGCTTTGGCAGAGGGATCCGCCCAGTCGACGACAAACGAGAAGCGTTGGCACCGTATCGTTTTTCAATCGCAATGGAGAATGCTGCATCGGACTATTACTTCTCGGAGAAACTGGTCGATTGTCTGCTGATGGACGTCGTCCCTATCTATTATGGATGCCCTGGCATTGGTGACTTGTTTGACCAACGAGGCATCCTGCAGTTTCAGTCATTGACAGAATTAAGATCGATACTTGAGACCCTTTCGTTGGGGCAATATCAGGCGATGCTGCCATTCGCGAGGCAGAACAAAGAGCGTGTTATCAAAAACAATTGGCATTCACACCTTGGAATATTCACGCGAATTGCGGAAGAGTTGCCTCGGGATTTGTATGGCGCAGCCGAGGCCTCAGGCTCAACGTCGTTAGCCTCATCAGTGTTGCGAAAGATATGGAAAAGATTTTGGTAACTCACCGACATTACATGGGCTATTGTCTGCCATTTTTTAGGGTGAGGAACTTCCTCCTGTAAATTCCAAAGCGGATCACCGCACAAAACGCTGGTGCTCTGCTTTGAATTGCCAATACTTCCCCCTGTTTGCTTTGGCGCGATTAGTCACTGCGAACGAAGACGATTTTCAGCCGTCCTACCAAAACTGCTTAGGATGCCACAAATCTTCAGTTGCCGCACAGTTTGGCTTCCGGCCACAGTGATTGATAGTGACCGTCTTTCTCCGGCCAGACCTCTGCTGCAGGTCATATTTCGTTGCTGCAGGAGCGATAGGTGTCGATCGTTAGTACGATAATCCCTGTTTATAATCGTGCAGGAATGGTTTGTGATGCGGTTGAGAGCGTGTTGCGGCAGACACATCAGTCGATCGAAATCATTCTTGTGGATGATGGCTCCACTGACAAGACTCCGGAAACCCTCAGAACCCTGCAACTGCGTCATCCCGTCACAATAAAATTGTTGCGTCAGAATAATGCGGGGCCGGGGGCCGCACGCAACGCGGGTCTGGATGTTGCGACCGGAGAGTATGTCCAGTATCTGGACAGCGATGACGTTTTGCATCCAAAAAAATTCGCGATGCAAATCGCTGCTTTGACAGCAAATCCGGATGCCGGTGTTTGTTACTGCATAACCTTGCGAACTGATCCACAAACAAATGGGCTTGTGCCTTGGGCTCGGACGGCCGAACACATTGACAATATCTTCCCGTCTTTTCTTCCCAAACGCGGCTGGGCGACGTTGACTCCCTTGTGGCGAAGATCGGCTTGTGAAGCGATTGGTCCGTGGAAGCCGTATCGGGTGATGGAAGACTGGGAGCATGACCTGCGGGCCGGGATTCTGGGCATCAGGCCAGTGCATGTCGCTGAAGCTCTATGTACGGTTCGAGATCATGGCGAGAACCGGGCCAGCGGGATGAACGAAGGGTTTACCAGAGATCGCATGCTGTACTTCTTTAAGGCTCATGAATCGATCTGGAGCATCATGAAGGAACAGGGACTGACAGACTGGAGCTATCTGCAGCAGTTCAGCCGCACGATGTTCTGGATTTCACGTATGTGCGGACAACGCGGCCTGATAGTGGAAGCCGAAGCGGCGTTACGATATGCCGACGACATGACGAGGCGGAATGGCCAACCCAGTCATACTCGCCGCTTCAGGCAATTGAAATCTCTGCTCGGGTGGCAATTTTCCGTTTGGATTGCGGAATCGCTTCACAGTATCCGAAAGGGGCAGGCAGAACGTTGAATAGACGAGTTCACTCTTGCTTGTGCGGTTTCTCCAACGCCTCCTGTATCGGCCCGGACTTTGTTGTGGTAACGCTGCTGCGACGTCTAGAATCGTGTTCGATCCGAGGTTTAGCATGAGCGATGTCCGGCCTCTTGTCTCTGTGGTGATGAGTTGCTTCAACGATGAATCACACGTGGCCGCAAGTGTTGACAGCATTCGGCGGCAATCGCTGCAGAATTGGGAGTTCATCATCATCAATGATGGCTCTACGGATGGCACTGCTGCAAAGTTAGATTCAATCGCTTCCAGTGACAGTCGGATCCGTGTAATTCATCAGGAAAACACAGGATTGACCAAAGCATTGATGCGAGGTTGCCTGGAGGCGCGTGCGGAGTTTATCGCTCGCCAGGATGCAGATGATCTGTCCCTTCCAACCAGGCTTGAGAAGCAATTGAAAGTGATTCAGCAAGACGATGCGATCGGATTGGTTTCCTGTTTCGCAGATTACATCGGGCCTGACGATGAGTTTCTCAGTACGGTCACACGGCCGATTGATCCCGGAGAAGCAACCAATCGACTCATGAAGGAGCGGCTTGGCCCTCCGGCCCACGGGACAGTACTGTTCCGCAAGTCACTCTACGAAGCAGCTGGCGGTTACCGTCCGGAATTCTATTTTGGACAGGATGCAGATCTCTGGCTTCGTATGGTGAGCATGAAACGAATCGCTTATGTCCCTGAAGTGCTGTATCTTTTTCGTTGGCACCCAGGGAGTATCACAGGTTCGAATCGGAACATTCAGCGTGAATTCGGCCGAATCGGACAGGAATTAAAAGAGGCTCGTGCGACTGGCAAGTCGGAGGAGCCACTGCTGGCCGAAGCTCAGGCCCTGACGAATCAGGTGCTTCAACTCAAGGCAGACAAGACAAAACCGACCAGAAGGGAAGCGAATCGCCTGGCGATGTTGTATCAGGTCGGGTCTCAGCTCGTAAAGAATCGTGATCACCGAGCCAGGGGCTACTTGTGGACCGTTCTGCGGCGTCAGCCATGGAATCTGCGAGCCTGGATTCGGCTGTGTCAATCGTTGTTAAATGCCAGAAGAGAACAGTAGTCCATGTCCGCAAGACCGCTTCGAATACTGACCGTGGCGAATGTTCCACCGGATCCCGACAGCGGTGCTGCGGGAACGGTTTACGCGACAAATGTGGCGCTGCGAGAGATCGGCCACGAAGTGGACGAGATTTGGGCGGAACACCTTCTGCCACGTCGATTGGTTCATGGTAACCTTCATTCTTTGTTTGAACAGCCGCGTTCCTACCGCAGGGAGGTCCTAAAGGCAGTTGCTGCAAAGCCTTATGACGCTGTCATGATAAGTCAGCCACAGGGCTGGATGGCTGCCCGAGAGTTGAGACGCCAAAATTTTCCCGGAGTTGTCGTGAATCGCAGCCATGGGGTTGAGCTACGCGCAGATGCGGCGCTCAATGAGTGGCACCAGAAACTTGGTGTACCGGCTTCACGTTTTCCCTGGGGGACGCGGATGCTGCAAAGTCTGTTGCAGCGTCAGTGGCCATTGGCAGTCAGGTATAGTGATGGGGTCGTTGTACCATCAAACGCTGACAGAGATTGTCTGCTGAGCGACGTGCATGGTCCCCCTGAGAAAGTTCGATGTATCCACCATGGTGTTTCTGAACGCTTTAGTTCTGCAGAGCGGATGGTGAAGACCAAACGGCATGGGGTGCTCTATGTAGGGCAACATTCCTTCATCAAGGGTCCCATGATTGTGGCTGATGTATTCAATCAGATTCTCTCCCGGTTCCCGGAGCAGACGGCTACTTGGGTCACATCAAAGACAGCACACCCTCAGATTCGCTCGCTTCTTGAAGACAAGATTGCCCACCGGGTTCAACTACTGGATTGGATGCAAAATGAATCTCTGCTGGAACATTATGATTCCAGCGCCCTGTTTCTCTTCCCGTCATTTATGGAGGGTGCCGGAAAAGCCGCTCTGGAGGCAATGAGCCGTGGCTTGTGCGTGGTCTCGTCCGCCACAGGCGGCATGGTAGACTATATACGCCACGGTCACAGCGGATTGCTTTGCCCTGTCGGGAATGCGTCGGCCTTTGTTTCTGAGGTAACTCGGGCTCTGAGTACTGGAAACTGGCAGGCCATGGGCGAGAAGGCATCGCAGTTTGCAAAGACAAAGACCTGGGAGCGAACTGCCAGCGAACTCGCCGATTTTTTCCGTGAGCTGCAGAGCCGTTCTGTGGCAAGCATCCTGTAATGATGTTCGCATTTGGCTCTTTTGCAGGCGGACAGTGGGTAAGACGATGAAGGATGCTATCTTACAGCGAGAGCGCCTATGGTCCTTGGATGTAGTGCGGGGCCTCGCCACATGTCTCGTACTCTTGATTCACCTGCCTCCAACGGATCGAAAGGGTGCAACGCCAATCGAGCCGATCGTACAATGGCTTCATGAGATTGGTTGGATCGGCGTCGATCTTTTTTTTGTGTTGTCAGGTGTTCTGATCTCGTCTCTTATTTTCCGGGAATACGACAGCACATCCAGTTTCAGGCCGGTTAGATTTCTGGTCAGGCGATCGTTCAAGATCTGGCCGACTTATTTTATCGCTTATGGCGGCGTAACAGTACTGCGACTTTGTGTTGCATTCAGTCGCAATGATCAGGAGTCAATAGGCCTCATCCTGACGGGAGCTTTTTGGTCCTCCGTTTTTCTTCAGAATTACTGGCGTGTCGAGCCGTGGCAGCACAGTTGGAGCATTGCTATTGAGGAACACTTCTATACTGCGCTCGCCGCTCTGATCGCTGTCTCATGTGCTCGAAAATCTAGAGTCGATGGTAAACAAAGATTTCGATTCGTCCTTCCACTCTGGGGTGTAAGTGCTTTTCTGGCACTGTGGTCTCGATGGACGGTGAGTTTTCCGAGTCCCAATTGGCACGCGGCATATTATCCTACACATCAACGGGTCGATGCCCTGCTTTTCGGAGTGCTGCTGGGATATGGAATTTGGTATTATCCTGAAAAGATTAAGGCGAAGATCACTGAATGGAAACCATTCATCTTTCTGTCAGCGATCTGTGCATTTACCTGGCCGACTATCTGGCCTTTGCACACAAGTTCATGGATTTGTTTCGTAGGGTTTCCGCTGCTGTATCTGAGCTTTGCTCCAGTGGTTGCGTTTGCCGCAATGACAGTCGGCGTTGGAAAAGAGAATTACCCATTTCGGATACTAAACGGACTCGCCTGGGTTGGCGAGTTCTCATATACGATCTACATCGCTCATTCCATTCTCTTCATGATTCCCGGTGTAGAAAGAGTGAGGCAATTCGGCCTCGGCGTACTATCTCCGCTGGGAAATGAGTGCTGCTTGTGGGCTGATCGAGTCGGGTTTTGGTTGGCCTCCATCGCGTTAGGTGTATTGCTGTCGTTTCTGATTGAACGACCTTTCCTTCGGCTGCGTTCGCGATTTGTTCCATAAAGGTGTGCAGTTGACTTGTCTGGACACGCCTGCAACGTTGAAAACATGACGCACGAGACTTCCAATCCGGTCTGCTCAGATCTCACAATTGCGATTCCCACATTCGGACGCCATGAGATTTTGGTCTCCACTTTGCAGAAGCTGCTGCAACTGTCGGATCATGCTGCATGTCTCATGATCATTGATCAGAATGAGGAGCATGACCCCGAGACGGATGCATCGCTTACGGAATTGGAAAGTCAGGGGCAAATTCAATGGATTCGACAGAAACCAGCATCAATTACGCAGGCCATGAATCGGGCGTTGCTTGAGGCGAGCACGCGGCTTGTGCTTTTTCTCGACGACGACATTATTCCTTTTCCTGGGCTCATTGCGGCGCATGCCGAATGTCATCGGGAATCTCCACGACTTTGGGCGACTGTCGGACAGGTCATCCAGCCGTGGCAGTCACCCACTGACGTCGTTCCTCCGCGAAAACTAACGGGCTTGCGTTTGGATTTTGACTTTCCGTTCCATTCGAACATTGAAAGTCGCGTGTTCAATGCCATGGCTGGCAACCTGTGTGTCAATCGCGAACGTGCCCTCTCAATTGGAGGCTTCGATAACAATTTCATAGGTTCGGCCTATCGCTTTGAGACAGATTTTGCACGCCGAATTGGCCAGGCAGGTGGCGCCATTCATTTTTGTGCACAAGCAAGAATCGACCATCTGAGAATCCCGTCGGGTGGAACCAGAACGGAAGGCAATCACCTTGCATCGGCAAATCCTCGACACGGCATCGGGGACTACTACTACGCATTTCAGCATGGTGGCCGACTCGAAAAGTGGGTTTATTCCATTCATCGGCTCTTCCGTGAAGTCTCCACCAAATTCCATCTGACCCATCCGTGGTGGATCCCCGTCAAATTCGTGGGGGAACTTCGCGCCTTTCTTGGCGGCTACAAAATGGCCCGAGCTGCTAAGCAAGCGAAAAGAACCGCCTGAAGACATTCATGCCCCCAGATCTCATTGAACGGAAGTCTCCTTCTGTGCATCCCGCATCATCTTTTTTTAATCTGACACTTTAATGCAAGGTCCTCTCCATCCCGGCGTTTCAGAATTCCTGGGGAACAAAGTTCGCCCGCGTTTCGCAGTGGTGATCTCGCATCCGATTCAGCACTTTGCTCCGCTGTTTCGCGAACTGGCCGCACGAAACGAAATTGATCTGCGAGTTTTCTATTGCTGTGACTGGGGGGTCAACAGCTACCGCGATCCCGGATTCGGTCAGTCGTTCCAGTGGGATGTCCCGCTGCTTGAGGGATACGATTCCGAATTTCTGCCGATTCGCACTCGTCCCGAAACATTGAGCTTCTTTGCCGTCGACAATCCTGCGGTCTCTCAACGGCTTGCTGAATTCAAGCCGGATGCCGTCTGGATTCACGGGTATTCTCACAGAACATCATGGCGAGCTTATTTGTGGGCGCGTCGTTGCGGTAAGCGAATTCTCTATTTCGGCGACTCCGAACTGCTTGCCCCTCGCGGGTTGATTTCCCGTGCACTGAAGAGTTTTGTACTGCCCCTTTTCTTTGCCGGCGTCGATCGTTTCCTGTCCATTGGTGACAATAACGAGGCCTACTACCGTCACTACGGAGTGCCCGACAATCGATTCGTGCGCGGGGCATTTCCTGTGGATATTGCCAGGTTTCGTGAGGCGGTTTCCGGACTCACCGAGGTGGACCGGGCCGGGTTTCGGGAAAGGGCAGGGCTGCGGCCAGATGCTCTGGTCGGTTTGTTTGTAGGAAAGTTTATCTCTATCAAACGACCGCTGGATGCCGTGCGAGCCGTGGCAAAAGTTCGGCAGACGATTCCGGAATTTCAGTTACTGATGGTTGGCAGCGGCGAGATGGAAGAGGATGTTCGGAAAGAGATCTCTGCTCTCAGGCTGGAAGACCATGTCAAACTAATGGGCTTTGTGAATCAAGCGGAACTGCCACGTGTGCTATGGCTGGGTGATATGTTGCTGATGTGTTCCGAGAAGGATCCTCATCCGCTGGTTGTCACGGAATGTATGTCCGTCGGCAATGCCATCATCGCCAGTGATCGTGTCGGCTGCGTGGGACCTACAGATGCTGCTCGACCGAATGAGA
>CAMAXD010000188.1 GCA_945861975.1 Candidatus Kuenenia stuttgartensis
AGAATTAACAGAAAGGAGCCAAATCACGCCATTGAGAAATCTCTGGCGCAAAACCAGCCGAAGGAGAGAGTGGAAATCTATGTTCCAATGCCTTCCGCGCGAAGAGCAGATTTCCCGAGCGTTACACACTTGAAGGCCGCCCTTGTCACTTCGACGATTTGTCATGTGGGGCCTCGTTGATCCGTGATTTAGCGGCCAGAGCCACAGCCAGCACCATGGGCGATCTTGTCGTCTTTCTGTCGCCAGTGTTTCCGGGGCTTGGGAGTGTTGCTATGACGGGCCAAACTTTCGGGCGGGATATACCGCGAACCTGAGCCGAGACAGATCACAACCGAGACAGATCACAACCGAGACAGATCACAACCGAGACAGATCACAACCGACCCGACAACTCCGATCAGCGACGACGACACCGTCCTGATCCTCTGGCTGGATGCTGGTGGGTAAGCTCAACCGGTGTGCCTGCTTTCGCTAAGGCCCAGTTGTCACACTCTACGGGGAAACATTGCAACTTGCAGGATGTGACAAGTTCGCCCCAGCGAACGCAGGCTCACCATTCATGGATATCATTTCGAACCAAATCATTATTGTGCTGCTGCGGGCAAAAACGACACATTGAAACACTCTTCGGGCTTCACGGAACCTTTGGGAATGTCTTCCAACTCTTCGATCTGTTGAACCAGCATCTGCCAGCGTTCCAGAGTCATCCCGCAGGCGGCCAGGCCTTCACCGGCCTCGCAAAGCGGAGCCATCGCTTCGACTCCGTACTTCAACGCTGCAGGGCTCATGTCTTTATTCATGCCTTGAATGGCTTCGTTCGTCTTTGTTGGATCAGCAAGGTATTGCTCCCAGCCTTTCACACTGGCAGAAACCACGGCCTTCACCAGATCCGGACGTTGATTGATCACGGACTCTGTCGTGACTAACACGCTGGCATACGGATTGAAGCCAATGTCAGAGACCATTAGAACTTTCGGATCTCCGCCTTTTTCTTTAGCGACGAATGGTTCACTGAACACGTAACCCTGCTGCGCGAAATCGGGCTTTACGAGAAACTCGCCGACCAATCCGTTGAAGGGCACCATGCGAACATTGGTTAGAGGGAGCTTCTTCTTCATCCACAATGCAAACGGGCGAGAATCACTGATCGCCAGTTCCACGTTGACCAATTCTTCCAGCTTCGTAATTCCGGAGGCTTCATGCACCATAATGCAACGCGGATTGCTTTGCAGCGGAGCCATCAACGCCACGACCGGAACTCCGGCCGCTCGCGCTTTGACAACATTATCAGCATCGGACACTGCGAATTGAATTCGCTCCGCAGCCAGTTCCTGAATGATCCCCTGTGGCGCACCGGGGCCGCCTGGGATAATCTCGACGTCGAGGTCATTCTTGTCAAAAAGTCCCAAAGTGTCCGCCGCAAGATATCCTCCGTGTTCGACTTCGGGATACCAGTTCAGTGCCATCTGTGTGACGACTTTTTCTCCGGCGGTGCTGGTGGCTTTCGCCACGGTGTCCCGTTTGGACTCTCCACAACCCGCAAAGAGAATGAGAGCGATCAGGCAAAGGGACGATTTAATGTTCATGGAGGGATTCCAGTTTCTTGCAGAGAAAACTCAACGACTGACTTACAGCGTCCTGCTGCCGCTCGTGGCGAATAAACAATCGTTGTTCTGAGTCTGTAAAAGGTGTGCTGGTGAGGTCTGGCATTGTGGTCTGCAGATGAAGTTTGTGCGAGCAGCACGGGTGATTTCGCTGAGCAAATCCCAGCCACGCGACGCCGTCCAGATTATCAGGAGCATCCGGACCGAGATGTCCGGTAATACTGATGGCAATTGTAGCGTGCAGGGTATTCCGCAATACCGCTTCGGCCATTAACTGAGCGACCTTAGAACTGACAACGCCATGTTGCTCGATCACGGCTGGCGAAACGTTCAGCCACGCGACTTTGCTTTCAATCTGATAAACGACAAATCCGCCGGCCAGAACGGTCGACATCCCGGGAACTCGAGCCAGCGTGGCAGCAATCAGTCCGGCCGTGCAACTCTCTGCAGTGACGAGAACCTGATTGGTTTTCTTGAGCAATTCAAACGCCCGGAATGCAAGGGGATCGAGTGTTTCAAATCGATTCATGAGGGATTTCACGTTTTCCTTCAGCTCATTTATATCCCGATTCGATAGTCGAATCGTGCGCCACAAGCAGGATGAGCATCCCCGCGTTGGCTGCGAGTCGGACAAGATTGCCCAACGTACATAGACAACTGCACAATCTCCATCGTATGCTGTCTTCTATGCTGAAAAGAATCCAGCAGCCCTCCCGGACGTCCTGTCCACAATTTTCCTCCCGGAAAAGCTCTGCTATGAAATCGATCCCTGCAACTAATCCAGCTTCTCACGGTGCGGCGTCGCGTCGTACTTTTCTGTCTGATATCGGCATGGGCTTCACGGGACTCGCACTGGGAGCCATGTTGCAGCGAGACGGCATCGTGCGAGCCTCGGAATCGGCCGCAGCGGGATTGCCGTCCGGACTTGCTCACATGACGCCCAAAGCCAAGAGCGTCATCTGGATCTTTCTGGTGGGCGGGATGTCCCAGATGGAATCCTTCGACCCGAAACCGGCACTGAATAAATACGCCGGAATGTCGGTCGATGAAACTCCGTTTAAGAGTGTGCTCGATTCGCCCTATTTGAAAAAGAATCTGCGCGAGTTTATTCCTGGTCTGCATCAGGCTCACCCCAAACTCTACCCGATGCAGATTGGTCATTCGCGACGAGGACAAAGTGGGCTGGACGTCAGCGACTGGTGGCCGCATCTGGGCAACATGATTGACGACGTCGCGATCGTGCGTTCAATGTGGACAACGGATAATAATCACGGAGCCCAGCTGCAGTTTCATACCGGCCGACATGCGTTGGAGGGACAGTTTCCAACGATCGGATCATGGGTTAATTATGGCCTGGGAACGTTGAATGAGAATCTGCCAAGCTTTTGTGTAATTGGGACTCCGATCGCTGATTGCTGCGGCGGATTGGGTGCTCATGGTGCCAATTATCTCGGCCCGGAACATGCCGGTATTCATCTCAATGTGGACCCCGCAAATCCTCTGCCGTTCGCAACGCCCGGTTCCGAAGTTTACCGTGAAGAACAGCAGAGCGAATTTGAACTGCTGGGACGGCTCAATCGTCTGTCCGCCATCGAGTACCCCGATGACCCGGCGCTGAAGGCTCGGATCAAGTCTTACGAACTGGCGTTTCGCATGCAGTCGGCACTGCCGAACGTGATCAACTTTTCTGCTGAGACCGCCAGTACTCAGGAAATGTACGGTCTGAATCAGGACCCGACAAAGACGTTCGGCCAGCAGTGCCTTGTCGCGAGACGGCTCGTCGAATCCGGCGTGCGATTCGTACAGTTGTTTCACGGCAGCAACGGTGGCGCGGGATCCTGGGATGCTCATAGCGGTCTGAAGAGTAATCACTCGACACTCTGCAAGCAGGTCGATCAACCGATTGCCGGTCTGTTGCGAGATCTCAAAGAACGCGGACTGCTCGAGGAAACTCTGGTGGTGATCGGCACGGAGTTCGGTCGCACACCGGGCTTCCAGAATTCCGATGGACGCGATCATCATCCGTATGGTTTCTCAGTCGCGCTGGCTGGCGGCGGAATTAAGGGCGGGATTGCTCACGGAGCCACTGATGAGATCGGCTTCCATGCCGTTGAAGATCGCCATTACGTGACCGACCTGCATGCCACCGTAATGCATCAACTGGGCCTGGATGCTCGTCGTCTGGAAGTTCCCGGCCGCAAACGGTTGGATCTGGATTACGGCCAACCGATCCACGCGATTCTTTAGATTGCAGCTGGGGTCGTTTGTCACACCCTACAGCATTTTTGTTTTATCCGGATGCGAGCATTCTTACCGGCGGCGTTCATGACTTCTGCTCAAGAAATCGCTGTAGTCTCGGCAAGAGTTGTCCTTCAATGTCTCGAGTCCAGCATTCCCAGATCACCAGCACTGACCAGCCGGCCGCTTTTAATTGGCGACAATTGCGTTGATCGCGAGTGACATTGCCGCCGCGTTTATTTTGCCAGAATTCAGTGTTCGTCGCGGGCGTCACTTTTCCGTAACGACAGCGATGCATATGCCAGAAACAGCCGTGTACGAAAATGACTTTTCGATGAGCCGCCAGGACTAGATCCGGAGTTCCAGGCAGCCCCTTCTTGTGCAGCCGGAAACGATAGCCCATCTGATGGACCAGCGATCGCACAACCATCTCCGGTTTCGTGTCGCGAGAACGAATCCGTGACATGTTGAACGAACGCTGTTCCGGCGAATGCACATCTGACACCAGGATTATTCTCGCGTCACGAATTCATCGAGATTGAGCAATACGTTGGCCGTCGTCGTCCATGTCGCAAGTTCGACGGGATCCAGTGTACTCTTGACCGACAATTCGCCGACCTTCAGCAACTGCGCGGCAGCGTCCGGTGATTGCGTAAAGGTGTCTCGATCAGACTGCAGTCCTTCCGCGAGAACCTGCTGTTCCTGGGCCGAAGGAGAACGTCCGATGACGAGTCGAAATCCGTAGATCAGTCGATCTGAATCTGTTGAGCCACCCTCCTGGACCATGCGCAGTGCCAAGCCACGCGCCGCTTCCACAAAGGTGACTTCATTCAGCAGAGCCAGAGCCTGCAGAGGCGTATTCGTTCGAGATCGCTTGATCGTGCACACTTCGCGATTGGTCGCATCGAACAGCAGCAGACTTGGCGGAGCGGCCGTGCGTTTCCAGATGGTATACATCGTACGACGATAAAGCCCTTCGCCTTTGTCATGCTTGTATCCACGCAGGTCACCGTACTTGCTGGTTTCGTCCCAGACACCTTCCGGCATATACGGGCGAACGCTGGGACCGCCGATCTTGTCGACCAGCAGACCGCTGACAGCTAACGCCTGATCGCGAATCAATTCGGCCGACAGACGAAAACGAGGGCCACGCGACAGCAATCGATTGTCAGGATCAAGAGCGAAGCGATCCTTGTCGGTATGAGATGTCTGCCGGTAGGTCGCGCTCATCAGAATCAGTTTTTGTAACGCTTTCATATCCCAGGCCTGAGCGGACTTGCCAACGACGGCAGGCAGTGTCGTCGGATGCATAAACTGATCGGCCAGCCAGTCAAGAAGTTCCAGATGACTCGGAAACTCGGCCTGCGATCCGAAGTTTTCACTGGTCTTCACGAGTCCTGTGCCAAAGAATCGCTCCCATTCCCGATTCACCCAAACGCGCGAGGTCAGCGGATTGGCATCACTGACAACCCACTGTGCGAAACCGAGTCGATCACTGGTCGCGCCTTCAGGCAGAGGAGGCAGAAATGCTGGTGTGGCTCGCTGAACTTTATCTGTCGGGCGATCGTATTCACCACGCGTCAGAATGAAGGCTTCTCGCGGCTTCGTTTCTTTCATGACCATCGTCGTCGGAAGGTTGGCATTGAACTCCACCAGCTTTGCCTCCACCTCCGTCAGAGCACTTTGTGCTTTTCGAATCGGGTTGTCTGTTTGCTCGCGAAAGTACTTCTGCAGTTGAGCAGTTTGGTCAGCACTGCGGGACTCCTCAGCAAGATTCAGAATCGTCCGAACATCGGCTGGTAGCCCACCATCGCCCAGACCAACCTGATCGCTGTCAGCATCCGAAACCGAGAGTCGAATTCGGCCGGTATTATGATCTGCAAACTGCGAATCGTGAGTGATGCGAATGATCAATACGGAACCTGTTGGGACTTCGACAGGATTTTCCGGAGCGAAGAAAACACGACGAGCGATCTTCTTTGCGGGATCATTGCCGTCGATGGCCCAGCCAAACGATTCGGGACCTCGCCCCTCTGTCGGTCGAACATCCAGACGAATTTTGCCCGCTGTGTAGTTCGACTGCTCGTAGTCCGCCTGGACTTTCTTCAACGCCACGACGACAGGAGCCGCATCGCCGACTTGCAACTCCGCAGAGACGCCCGTCAGCACAAAGTTCCCATTGAATCCTCGCCCCAGACTCTGTGCGGGGAGAGATGGATCGGGCAGTGTTTCCAACAGAATGCCCGACAGGCGATTGGACTCCAGAGGAATCTCAATTCTGTATTCATCGTTCGCCGGATTAGGCCCTGAGGCCAGCCAGGAGCCATCGTCCTGCCGAGTCAACGTCGCACCACCAACCGAAGTGACGCTGCGCGGTTCAGGCATTTGCCAGACCGGCCGGATCTCTCGTGCTTTGACATGAACTTCCCACGCAACCATAAGCTCGGGCAATGTTTTCGCCACGTCATCGCGTTGCGTTGTCGCCGCGGCCACCGCTTGCTGCAGTTCTGTGCGCTGCTGTTCCAGTTCAGGCGTAAGCAGCGTCATCAACGGAGGAGTATTTTCGGCCCGTCTTGTCGTCGGTGCCAGCACACCGGACTCTTCGACTGAGTTGAAGTACGCAAAGAGCTGATAGAACTCGCGCTGCGAAACCGGATCATATTTATGATCATGACAGCGACAGCAATTCAGAGTCAGTCCGAGCCATGTCAGTCCTGTCGTTTCGACTCGATCAATGACGGTCTCAACAAACCATTCCTGTTCAATCCGACCGCCTTCTCCGTTCAGGCGATGATTCCGATTGAAGCCCGTCGCGATAATCTGATCCTGAGTCGCATTGGCCAACATGTCACCAGCCAGTTGTTCAATCGTAAATTGATTAAACGGCATGTTGGAATTGTAGGCGTTGATCACCCAGTCGCGCCACGCCCACATTTCGCGACTGCTGTCGACCTGAAATCCGTTGCTGTCGGCGTAGCGCGCATTATCCAGCCAACTGATCGCCATGCGTTCGCCGTAATGTGGTGAGGCGAGAAGGCGATCGACAACATTCTCCCAGGCCTTTGGCGAATCATCTTTCACGAACGCGTCAATCTCATCCAGAGTCGGCGGCAGTCCGGTGATATCCAAAGTCGCGCGGCGCAGCAAAGTAACGCGATCAGCCTCGGAAGACGGCTTCATGTCCTGTGACTGCAGTTTCGCGATGATGAACGAATCAATCGGATTGGCAACGAAGGAAGCAAGTTCGGCGGAGACCTGAGGCACTGCAGGAGATTGCACTTTCTCAAACGCCCAATGTCCCTCGTACTTCGCTCCTTGTTGAATCCAGCGGCGCAGGATGTCAATCTGTTCCGCCGTGAGCACTTTTCCTGATTCAGCGGGCGGCATGTGCAGGTCTGCATCAGCCGATGTCACGCGATTCAACAGTTCGCTGTTATCAGGATCATTGGGCACAATCGCAGCCGCGCCGGATTCGGCGGGCTTCATTGCAGCGTCTCTTTGATCCAGACGCAGCCCTGCGGCTCGATGAGCATCGTCGGGACCGTGACATTGAAAACAATTCTGAGAAAGGATCGGCTTCACATCGCGATTGAAGTGAACATCATCCGCATGGCTGAATGGCAGTAATGGTAAGGACAGGACTGCCATCAAACAGGTGATAGGCCAGCGAGATATGCAGATCCGGTTCATGGCAGTAAGCTCGGCAGGAAGAAATCAAACGCAGAAACGCTCGGCCCAGGTTAAGAACCGACTTCAGATGATCGCAGGTTTGAGGACAAATTAAAGGCTTACTCCTTGTTTCGTCTGTGTTTCGTCTGTGACCTGGAACCAGTTGTTGAGACGAATCTTGCTCACAATCGACTGGTAATCCACCTTCGGTCTGCTTCGGACACCAAACAAAGATGCCTCAAAACCGGGGAGGGTTAATTGCATTCGAGGGGCGTTTTTTTGATAATTGTTGGCTCTTTCCTGTCACGGGTCTCCCTTCTGTTTAAATGAAAGTCTATTCCATGATGAAGTGTTTATTTCGGGCTGTCCGCCTTGTCGCCACATGTGTGGTGGTCGCGGCCAGTTCATTCACCGCTGAAGCGCAGCAGAAGCAGCCAAATATCCTTGTCATTTGGGGCGACGATATTGGCACATGGAACATCAGCCATAACAACCGTGGCATGATGGGCTACAAGACACCGAACATTGACCGTATTGCCAAAGAAGGCGTCGCGTTCACTGACTACTATGCTCAACAGAGCTGCACTGCAGGCCGCGCGGCGTTCATCGGCGGCAGCGTTCCTGTCCGCAGCGGAATGACAAAGGTCGGGATGCCAGGCGCAAAAGAAGGCTGGCAGAAGACTGATGTAACGATGGCCACCGTGCTGAAAACACAGGGGTATGCCACTGGTCAATTTGGTAAGAATCATCAGGGCGACCGTGATGAGCATCTGCCGACCGTACACGGGTTTGATGAGTTCTTCGGAAATCTTTATCACCTCAACGCCGAAGAAGAACCAGAGCATGAAGACTACCCCGGCGACATGATCCTTGCAGGTGGCAAGACGTTTCGGGAAGTCTTTGGACCACGCGGCGTAATTCACTCGAAAGCCGACGGAAAAGGTGGCCAGACAATTGAAAACACGGGCCCCCTGACCAAGAAACGTATGGAGACGATTGACGAAGAATCTCTTGCAGCGGCGAAGGACTTCATCACCCGTCAGCATGAAGCCGGTCAGCCATTCTTCTGCTGGTGGAATGGGACACGCATGCATTTTCGCACGCACGTCAAGAAGGACCATCGCCATCCAGGAAATGACGAATACACGGACGGCATGATCGAACATGATGGACACGTCGGCGAACTGCTCAAACTAATCGACGATCTGGGACTCGGCGACAACACCATTGTGCAGTACTCGACCGACAATGGTCCGCACTACAACACCTGGCCAGACGCCGGAACCACACCATTCCATGGCGAAAAGAACTCCAACTGGGAAGGCGCTTTCCGCGTGCCGGCATTCATTCGTTGGCCGGGGCACTTCCCCGCTGATGTCACATTGAACGGCATCGTCTCACACGAAGACTGGTTGCCGACCTTTGCGGCGGCTGCCGGTGCTCCGGACATCAAGGAAAAACTGCTGAAGGGCGTCGAACTGAATGGACGTCCCTACAAGAACCACATCGACGGCTACAACCAACTGGATTACCTCAGCGGGAAAACCGAAACGTCGCCGCGCAACGAATTTATCTACGTGGGCGACGACGGAAACGTGATGTCGATCCGAGTCGGAGACTGGAAGGCTACGTATCTCGAAAATCGTGCGAAGCAACTGCAGATCTGGCGTGAGCCTTTCATTAAGTTGCGAATGCCGTTGCTGTTCAATCTGCGACGTGATCCGTTTGAGAAGGCTTATGAGTACTCAAACACGTATCACGACTGGATGATCGACCGCGCTTATGTGCTTGGTCCGATGCAGGTAGTGGCCAGCAAATTCCTGATGACAATGAAGGAGTTCCCGCCGAGCCAGAAGCCAGGTGACTGGAGTCTTTCCTCGCTGGAAGAACAAATCAAGTCGATGACGACTTCCGGACAGTAGTTGATTCGGACACAGTTGATTCGCAGATCCGTATAGTGCTGTCGGCAGCGACAGCACTACCGGGTCTTTTTGCTTTTCAGTCACCAACGAGATGTAAGATGAAGTGCAAGCTGACGACACTCTTTGTTCTTGTTGTGCTTCCCCTGATTCCTGGTACTGCCAATGCAGACGATAGTCTGCCGTCATGGAATGACGGGCCGGCAAAAAGGTCTCTTGTTGAATTTGTCGAGCGGGTGACGAAGGAAGGTTCTCCGGACTTCCTGCCCGTAGCGGAACGTATCGCCGTGTTTGATAACGACGGTACTTTGTGGTGTGAGAAGCCTGTCCCGGTTCAACTCTTCTTCGCACTTGATCGAGTCAAAGCCCTCGCACCGCAACACCCGGAATGGAAGGACAAGGAACCGTTCGCTTCGCTGCTGAAGGGCGATCTGAAAACGGCGGCCAGTGGCGGCGAACATTCGATCATGGAATTCTTCATGGCGACTCACACCGGCATGACCACGGTCGAGTTCGAAACGATCGTAAAGGACTGGATCGCTACTGCTAAACATCCCACGACCGGGAAGCGATTTGTCGAGATGACCTATCAGCCGATGCTGGAAGTGCTCGGCTACCTGCACGCAAACGGTTTTAAGAACTACATCGTGTCGGGTGGCGGTATCGAATTTATGCGACCGTGGGCAGAAGCCGCCTATGGGATTCCACCTGAGCAGGTCATCGGCAGCAGTGTGAAGACAACGTTTGAAATGCGCGAGGGCGAACCAGTCATTGTGCGGCTGCCAGAGCTGAATTTCAATGACGACAAGGGCGGCAAGCCGGTCGGCATCAATCAGCACATCGGTCGTCGGCCCATTGCCGCTTTTGGAAATTCCGATGGAGATCTGCAGATGCTCCAGTACACCGGAGCCGGCAAAGGCCCGCGTTTCTGCCTCTACGTCCATCACGACGATGCCGATCGGGAATACGCCTACGACCGCACGGATAAGCTTGCCAAACTCGACAAGGGTCTGGACGAAGCCGTCGCAAAGAATTGGACTGTTGCCAGCATGAAAGATGACTGGAACACACTCTTCGCTACTGTTCAGCCCGGGATCACAGCCATCGACATACTGCTTCAGCCGGACGCCACAATGCTCAAACACGCGGCGGCCAACAATGCACGGTTGCTGGCGGAATTTCCTGAAGGCTTCGCTCTGGACGCAGATCACACGCCCCACATCACGATGCTCCAGTGTTTTGTTCGCACGGAGGATCTCGATCAAGTGAATGCGGCTGTCGAAAAAGTGCTTGCTGATGCGACAGTCAACACAATGAAACTGGAAGCATTCAAGTACTACTACGCTCCGGGCGGCAAAGTGGGAGTCGCCGGGATCTGCGCGAAACCGACACCGGCGATCCAAAGATTGCAGGCCGAAATCATCGCCGCAGTAAAGCCGTTCACTGCGGAAAGTGGCACGATCAGTGCGTTCACGGCGTCCCATGACGACCCTGCAACCGATGCAGCATTGATCGCCTACGTCACGACGTTTGTACCGAAGATGTCCGGGGACAACTTCAATCCGCACGTCAGCACCGGCGTCGCTCCGATTGCCTGTCTGGATGCCATGTTGGCCGAGCCATTTGACGAGTTCACATTCTCACCTGCCGGCGCGGCGGTCTATCAACTGGGTCCGTTTGGAACCGCAGCCAGAAAAATCAAGGTCTGGGATTTGACGCTGGTCCCTTGAAAGGGAGGCGCCCCAGAAGATTGGCTTAGGGGCGATGCATTCCGAAAATTCTGACGTGATGCCAAAATGCATCACGGGGACTGTGGGAGATGACAGCGAAATTCGCTGACACATCTGAATCCCGCATACCTACCTTATTTTTTCTGGACCGTGATTGCATTCCTGACG
>CAMAXD010000189.1 GCA_945861975.1 Candidatus Kuenenia stuttgartensis
GGGTTCGCGCTCCATTAAACCGGCGGCAGAGTGCCGCGCGCGAAGAACGAAGCCACCTATTAAAGACTCACATGACACATGACCGAAATTCAACACCCGAAACGTGATCGATAACCCATATTCACTGAATCATTTTCCCGCAGCCTCCGGCGGCGTCGTTGCTCACTTTCGCCTCCGCCTGCGGCTTGCCGTTAAACGAAATGCTCAATCGGCGACTAAATCAACGGACCGCAATCGGCACTATTTCCAGCGATAAACGATCAATGCGTCCAGAGCGCGGACGAAGACCTGATCATCTGCGACGGCAAGATGAGCCCATGTGGAAGCGTCGCTGACATGTCGTGATGAGAGTTGAGAAAACTCAGTCGGGTTGGCGTTAATCAGAAGCAGATCGCCGGCTGAATCCAGCGCGAGGAGTTTCGATCCATTGGAGACGAGACTCCAGTAATCGCCAAAGGGAGTCGTTCGCCAAAGTGATTCACCGCTCTGGGGATCAATGCAACTGAATCGTTTGTTTCGCAGATGAAGATAGATCTTTTCGTCCACGACAACAGGAGAAGACATGTAGGCTTCGGTGGTATTCTTCCAGATCTGTTGCACCTCAAATTCAGCAGCCGATCCGGGCGGCGATTTCTTGACTTCATAAAGCGTCGCACCGCCACCGTAGCTGCTGGTGAAAACTCTATTCCCCATCACGGTCGGGGTGAGAATATTCATGTCGCGGAATGAGGGGATCTCAACAGACCAAAGCTCTTTTCCGGACTCAGCATCAACGCCACATAGCTTGGCTCGGGTTTGAACGACCAACTGACGAGTTCCCGCCAGCTCGGATAGTACCGGTGATGAAAAGGCTCCGCCCATCATTCCGCCTTCCTCTTTGAGGCTTCTCCAGACGATGGCCCCGGAAGAACAGTCGATCTTCATCAGTCCGCCCGAAGTCTGTACAAACAGAGAGCCACCGTCGATCAACGGGGAACAGACTGAACCGAAAGTCTGACCATTTGTTCCAAATTCCTTTTTGAAGTCGATACGCCAGGCTTCTTTTCCTGTTGCTCCATCCAGAGCGACGAGCTCGTCAACCATTCCTGCGACGTAGAGCTTCTGTCCGTCATAGATCGGTGTCGAACGAATCCAGCTCCCGTTGGAGGCCGCGAAGAATGGAACGGTCATAGCGCCGGGCCATTCGACATTCCAGAGCTCTTTGCCGGTCTCACGGTCCAATGCTCTCACGACTTCCTTTTCCTTGTTGACGGTTTCCGTGACGAAAACCTTGTCAGCCGTCACAATTGGGCCGGAGTAGCTTGACTGCAAAGGAACGCGGTACATCTCGACGAGCGAATTCTCATCCAGCGTTTCAGGCCATGGGGCTGCTGTAATGGCACATGTGCGTGAGGGTCCTCTCCACTGAGTCCATTCTGCTCGATCCGCCGCACAAAGAACGGCTGGGATCGTGATGATGAGAGAACAAAACAGGGCTGACAGGATTCGCATGAACATTATTCCTATTGGCATCTAATAGTGAAAATCAGCTCGGGACTCTTTGTAAAGGAGCCAACAACAGGGGCATTAAAATGCAGACGAACTCAGCGAGTCTGGATTCCTGAGCGTCGAGGTTACTACAATTCACTGTTCGGACTTTGCTGACCACCACGGACGTCGCTCAACCCATGATGAACGTTTTAGACATGAACTCGTTTCTGTCCAGCTTCCTACTACTTCTTTCTGCGGCGCTTTGTTGCTGACGTGTTGGCGATTGCTATCGCAGGCTGCAACTTTTGAAGTACTGCAATTACGAATTCTTTGGCTCTGGGGTACATCTCCTCTGAAGAACTTCCTCGTGGTCCGGCGATGTTCACTACCCGGATTTGCTCTCGATGAATCCATTCGACGACCGACGTTATTTTTTCCGAAAGAGACGCATCGGCCGTCAGCAGACCTTGTGATTTTGGTGCCGCAAGATGTTCAATCTTCAGCGGTTTGCCATGTGACTTTGCGGCATCGACCGTGAGTCGAGTACCGCTGGAGATTTCGTTGAGTACGAGGATCAGAGTGCCGTCCGAATCGCGCACGTTCCACTCGGTCCGAACGGCGTAAGAGCGCGCTGCTGTCTCTCTGAGTGGATACTTCGTCGGCACCGCCCCATCTTCCGAACGGCGATCTCGAGGACACCAGCCTCCAACTTCGAACCCCAACTCCATGGCGGCATCAAGCGCGGCGCGGTCGACGCCGGTCTGGCCTCCTGAGACGACCTTGAGCGAACTGGGGCTGGAATCGGCCGAAGTAATGGTTGCAATCCTTTGTGCAGGTCGGATCGATTTGCTGTGATCAGGGCAGGGCAGGGCAACGGAGACTGTCTTCAGGCCGCGTGGTTCTTCACATCGAGTTCGAGCGGTGTTCGAGGCGGCGGCAAGAAAACGCGGAATCTAATGCCAGCCCTTCAAAGTGACTTCGACACTTCGCGAACCACCTTCATCCTGAAGTCCATTGCTTCGAATGTGGAGCATGATCTTATCGCCGACATCGAAAACTCGAAGCTGAGTCACGAGCTGATCAAAGTCCGTCAGCTTCTTGCCATTCATTGCGACGATTAAATCTCCTGAGCGGATCTTGGCTGCGTCCGCGGAGGAACCCTTCTGAACGCTTCCCACAAGAATTCCTTCTTCAACGCCAAATCGTGGTTCGTTCAGGACACCGAGACAAACTCGTCCGCGTTCTGCAATTTGAGTGTCCCCGAAAGTGCCTTTGAGAATCGCCACCTGTTCAATCGCCAGAGGATGACCATCGATCAGGTAAATGGAAACCAAACGAGGCTGAGTCATAAACGATTCCGTTTGAAGCGAGTCCAATCGCCTCAGCAGTTCAAAGGCTCGATCGTTGCCAGGCCAGTTCTTATCGAGATAGATCTTCAGATGTCGCGATGATGTTGGATCAGCCTGTCCGAACATCTGCGGCGGAGCATCGGGACTCTGTTTCCAAAGTTCTGACGGATCTTTGGGAGAAAGCGGCACATTCATCGACACTAGTTCGACCACGGCAATTTCAGTCCGGCGCTGCCAGTGGCGGTCGAGAACGTCGCGGGCCGTTTCTGAAACAAACCAGCGTTCAGAATGCGCTGATTTTTCAAGGGCTTCTGACGTGATGCGGACATCGTCGGAATCCAAAGCGGCTTGTTCGTAGCGAAGTTCAAGGACTTCGATAATTCTGCGAGCCGACTCGCTTTCTGTTCCAGTTTCCAGAACCTTACAGATCTCCTGTAGCTGTTGGCCTTTGGCATTTCGAAGCGTTGCGACGGCAGCCTGACGGCGAGCAAACTCCGGAGAACCAAGATCAGTAATCAGTTGCGTGACTTCTTCCGAAACACGGGTTTCTGGTGTCATCTCAAGCGAACGGACGCTGACGGCTGGTGTCTCCTCCCCGGCTTGGGGTGGGTCGCCAACTACGGTTGATGCAAAGAAATTCAGCAGCAGCGGGAGCATGATGAACCGCAGCATGCGGGAAAACACTCGGCAGGATTTCATGGAACGTAAACTCCTGTTGAGAAACAGTATGTCATGCATTGTTTCCGGATAGCTCCCGTTCCGCAAGACCGAGGATTCCATAAGACAGGTTGTCGAAAGGATTGGACAGTGGTTGCTGAGTTGATCCCGGATTCCTGGTCGTCTGGCCAGACTGAAAAACGTGACTTATGCTGCAAATAGTCCTGCTTTTGTTTATAGAGCTCTTCATGATTGCCATGGGAATGGTGTTTCCAGTTCGGCGCATGGTTGATGAAGAGGACGTCGGTGATCCCGTCATTGTTCCGATTGCGATGCCGTTTATTGCCGGCCCGAGTACAATCTCACTGACTTTGCTTCTTGCGGAAAAGCATGATCGTTGGACGGTCGCGATGGCGGTCTTGATCGCCGGCACGATCTCGGCCCTGATCTTGAAACTCTCACCGGCGATCTACGCTTTTTTTGGCCATCGAGGTTCGCGAGCCATGGAGCGGCTGATGGGAATGCTGCTGGACATGATGTCCGTGCAAATGGTGCTGGACGAGATTCAGGCCTACCTCAGTGCAACCGCTCAGTGCAACCGCTCTGTGAAGTCTCTGCTCAATACAGCAGCGTCGGCAGATTTCATCGCCCGTGATTCAGAGTGATTCTGCCTGAATCACCCCATCCTGAAAGCCGTCAGCACGTCGTCTGGAATCTGATAACCAATGCCTGGCTTCGTCGGAATATTGATCTTCCCGTTGATGACCGGAAATCCAGCGCTTTGCAGTTCTCGACGAAGAGGCGATTCAAACACTTCCGCTGGAGCGAACTCAATGAAGGGTGTAATTGGCGAGTATGCTGCCAGGTGCACGGAGGCGGCGCCGAGAATCTGTGTGGACCAGTTGCCTGGGCACACCTGGGCTCCGCGTGGGAGAGCCAGTTCCACGATGCGCTTGGCTTCTGTGAGTCCTCCACAGGTCGTCATATAGGGCTGCACGACACTCACGCTGCCGCGATCCATCATGTCCAGGAACTCCCAGCGAGTGACGCCATGTTCGCCCATGGCGAGTGGAATGCAGGTCTTGGCCGCTAGTTTTGCATAAGGCTCAGGATTGTCGACGGGAAAAGGGGTCTCGAAAAAGGTGAGGTTCAGTTCTTCAAGTTCTCGACAAACACGAACAGCCGTAGGAACATCGTTGAACAGATAGCCCACATCGACCATCAACGCGAGGTCGTCTCCGATGGCTTTGCGACAGCGGCGAGCTAGCTCAACCACGTCGCGGGGTGATGACATCATGGGTTCAACTTTGAACGCTTTGTAGCCCATGGAAGCCAGCGATTCGGCTCGTGCCACCTGCTGCGAAAACATCGCCTCGCCGCCCCAGACATCTGAGACCAGTGTACAGTACGGAGTCACTTCGACGGTTGAGCCGACTGTGGATTGAAATGGTCCTCGTTGAATTCCGCCCAACAATTGCCAGACAGGCTGCCTGAGCATCTGGCCGTAGATGTCCCAGATCGCGACATCAAGTGCTCCCAGGATGATGATTTCCCAGCCGCGCCGATTTGTATGCATCAGCGCATCCCACATGTTTTGCCAGAGCCGTTCGGGATGAGTGATCTCCTGACCAATCAAAAGTTTTCCAAAATGCGTTTGTGAGTCACCCACAGTGGCCTGCACAACGCCCGGAGGAACTCGGAAAACTTCCGACAGTCCTGTGAGCCCTTCGTCGGTATGAATACGAAGACATGCCAGAGGCTCAATCCCGCCCTTATCGGGATCAATCTCGGGGCCGTCACCAATGACGAAGACTTCGAGCTGCGAGATTTTCACGAGTATGTTTCCTTCCACTGGTGCCTCAAACAACGGCCTGATCGTGGTAAGGATAACTTCTCGACAGGTGCAACCCAAATGCACACTGGGAAAGCGTGTGCGCAGAAATTTAAGCGGGCTGCTTTGCGGGCTCTGCGACAGAGGCGGCACGGTGATCAGACTACGAATAGCATCGGACGTTGGAAAGTACCGAACTCAGGCGACACCGGCTACGGTCTGCAGCGTCATGGGCAAAGTACCCGCTCAATTATTTTCGCAGAAAGCGATAACCCACGCCACGGACCGTTTCGATCAGGTCCGGAGTATCTCCCAGCTTTTTGCGGAGCGACCGCACATGGACATCGATCGTCCGTTCCAGCGAGTTTGCATCTTCGCCACGAGACGTCTCCATCAATTCGTTGCGAGAGAATGGACGGCCCGGCTGAGACATGAGTGTCCAGAGCATCCGGAATTCAGTCGGGGTCAGATCGAGTTCTATACCGTTGAATTTTGCAGAGTGATTTGCACGATCAATCTCTACCCCGTGCAAACTCAGAAAGTTCTTGCCGGCTTCGGCTGTTTCTGTTCTGCGGAGCAGGGCTTTGATGCGGTGAATCAGCGGCTGGACCCGAAACGGCTTCGTCACATAATCATCAGCGCCCATGTTAAAGCCGACGATCTCGTCGGTCTCGGCACTGCGAGCGGTCAGCATCATGACGGGGATAGACTTTGTCCGGGAATCGGCCTTGAGTAGCCGACAGATCTGCAGCCCGTCAATGCCCGGCAGCATCAGATCCAGAACACAAAGATCGGGCAGCAGAGACTGACAACGAGCGAGTCCGCTGCGTCCCTCACGTTCCCAATGAACGCTGTACCCCTCTTTTTGCAGGTTGTAGATGACTACGTCGGCAATCGACTGTTCATCTTCAATCACAAGAATGGTCGGCGACATAGAGAGGGATATACCTTCGAGCGCTGGCGGACAATTGGCAGGCTTTGAAAAGCCCCCGCAAGTCCTGATTCGTTACGCTCCCCCAGTGGCGCTCGCACCGGATCGGCGGTGAAGTCTCGGATGCCGAATGATGGCACCCTCAACCAGATAAACTACATCTTCTGCAATATTGGTCGCATGGTCAGCAACACGCTCGACGTGACGAATCACGGAAAACAGATGCAGACCCGGTTCGACCAGATCCGGTCTTTGTTTCATCATCACAACGACTTCGTCGATCAACTGACTGTTCAGATTGTCAACATGTTCATCGCGTTGACAGACCTTTCTGGCCGCCGCTGCATTCTGTTCGACAAACGCATCGATACTGTCATGCAGCATGCTAAGAGCTTCGCGGGTCATTTCAGCCAGCCGGGCAGGCATTGGAAATTCCCCGTAAAGCGCGATCCCGGCGGAACGTTCTGCAATGCTGACAGCAAGGTCAGCCACACGCTCCAGTTCCGCCGTGATCTTCATCACCACCGCGACGCGACGCAGATCGTTCGCGACAGGGTGGTAGAGAGCCAGAATCTTCAAACACTCTTCTTCAATTCGAATATCCCACTCATCCACTTCACGATCGCGGCCGGAGACTTCCTGGGCGAGTTCACTGCGCCTATGTTTCAATCCATCGACAGCATCGTTGATCAGTTCTTCTACTGCAGAGCACATCGAAAGGATGTCCCGATGCAGATGCTCCATCTCGCGAACAAAGTGAATCGTCATGGAAGCCAATACTCTGAGTGATGTGTATTAATGAATTGTTAAGGCTGCTGCAGATTCTGCGTGGCAGGAAACTTATTGTTAAGACTCAGGCTGCTGGCCCTGATCTGTGGCACCCTGATCATATGTCAAAAGGCCGGTTTCCGGCCACTGCCACTAAGTAGTAAGTGCCTTCGCTGCCGTCAGCTAAGATCCTTTTCAGCGGATTTCAGCTGTTGCCTTAACCGAATCGACCTGTAATGTAGTCCTCCGTCTTTTTCTCGGAGGGATGTGTGAAGATTTTCATGGTCGGGCCGGACTCAATCAGTTTGCCCTTGTAAAAGAAGGCCGTTTGATGACTGACTCGTGAGGCCTGCTGCATATTGTGAGTGACAATCACGATCGTGTAATTCGCACACAATTCTCCGATCAGGTTTTCAATCCGGTCGGTGCTGGCCGGGTCGAGGGCCGATGCCGGTTCATCCATCAGGATGATTCGAGGATCCGTTGCCAGTGTTCTGGCAATGCACAGTCGCTGTTGCTGACCGCCGGAGAGCGACATGGCGGAAGTCGTCAGGCGATCCTTCACTTCTTCCCAAAGCGCCGCCTTTCGGAGGCACGATTCGACAAGGTCGGCCAGTACGGCACGATTCTTTTCACCGGCGACGCGAGGTCCATAGGCCACGTTGTCAAAAATCGACTTGGGAAATGGGGTCGATTTCTGAAAGACCATGCCGACGTGTTTTCGCAGCAAAACAACGTCGACCGCTGGCTCCATGATGTTCTGGCCCTCCACCAGAATTTCTCCCTGGCAGCGAGAGCCTTCTATCAGATCATTCATCCGGTTCAGTGTCCGCAGGAAAGTACTCTTTCCGCAACCGGACGGACCAATCAACGCGGTCACGGACCGCTCTGGAACTGTCAGAGAGACATCAAACAGAACCTGATGCTCTCCATAATAGAAGTCCAGATGCCTGGCCTCGATCGCAGCAGGATGTGCTGACATATCGAGATCCCGATCAACGCCGGCGACAGATGGCGGAACGTTACCTGAAGAGAGAGTTGGCATGATGAAAAAGCATCAGTTAACCGGAACCGTATGAGGGTGTTCCGGGGAGGAGATGAGCCGGGACAATTCGATCCAGAGTAGTTTTGTAACATTCCAGAGCGAAACTATTACCATTTCAGCCGTCTGCTGGCAAAGTGTCGAACGACCATGGCCACAGAGTTAATTGAGAGTAAAACCACAAGCAGGACCACAATTCCGGAGGCCGCCACGGATGTGAATCGAGCGTCAGGTTGTTTGGACCAGTCGTAGATTTCAATTGGCATCGCTGTAAATTGGTCCAGCGGAGCTTGCAACAACTGTGCAGGTTTGGTCAGCAGTTCCAAGGGAGACTCAATCCCGCCGGGGCACATGGACGTATACGTGAGGGCTCCCAGCATGATCAACGGAGCTGCTTCACCAATGGCACGTGATGTTGAAAGAATAACGCCGGTCGAGATCCCTGGAAGGGCCGCTGGAATCACCTGACGCCAGATCGTTTGCCATCGTGTCGCACCAAGGGCCAGCGAAGCAACTCGAATGGAACTAGGCACAGATCGAAGTGCCTCCTGCGAAGCGGCAATCACGGTTGGTAGAATGACCAGTGTCAGAGTCAGGGCTCCGACAAGGATATTGTCTTCATAAATCGGAAGTTTGGAGAGACGGACCTTAAACAGCCCAAGGACTCCGATCAGATGCTTTCCATCAAAGAGTGTTGCAATCGCTGCGGCCGAAGTTCTGAAGACGGTGTATCCCAGAATTCCATACACGATCGATGGCACCCCGGCCAGATTTGCAAGGTTGACCTTGATGATTCGGACCAGCATACTGTCTTTGGCAATTTCCTCCAGGTACACCGCTGACCCGACCCCTACAGGAACAGAGAACATCGCAGTAAACAGAATTAGCCAGAACGAACCCCACAGCCCAGCCAGAATTCCGGCCTTTAGAGGGCTTGTTGAATTTGTGTTCGTCACGAAGTCAGGCGAAAGCCGACCGATGCTGCTGTAGAAGATCGCAGCCAATAGCACCACAAGGACAGCAAGTGCCGCGTAGGTGGAAAAACGGCACAGCCAGGCGAAGACTCTTGAAAGCATCAGTCGGCTGCGAATATGTCGATCACCGCCCGAGATAAAACTGACTGCCGGTCGTCTCGTTGCTGACTCACCATTGATAGACACGCCGTTGATTGAACCCGCATTGGTGCGCGCCGTTTTACCGGAAGGATTCTGTTCGCTCATTGATAGACCTCACGATAGCGACGAAGAATCCAGCCGGAGATCAGGTTGATGGTCAGCGTTATCGCAAACAGGGCAATTCCGATCGCATAGATGCTCATGCGACTAATCGAGTCGGCTGCACTGTCGCCAGTACTCGCATGCACCATGAATGAAGTCATCGTTTGAGCACCGCGGAGTGGATTCAGAGTCGCGATTGGCTGCTGACCTCCCGCGATGACGACGGCCATCGTTTCGCCGATCGCTCGAGAGAATGCCAGCAAAAAGGCTGCAAGGATTCCGGACAACGCAGCCGGAACAACGACGCGGACTGAAACATCGAAGCGAGTGCTTCCCAGTGCATAGGCGGCCTCACGCAGGCTGCGAGGCACCGAACGAATGACATCTTCGCTCAGGGACGCAATCAACGGCGTAACCATGATGCCCACCACAATTCCTGCACTGAGCGCGTTGAATGTTCCGAGTTCCAGTCCCAATAGCCCGAGTGCTGGCTTTAAAATCCACGGTGTGATGAACTTCAACGCGAAGAAGCCGTAAACGACTGATGGAATCCCGGCCAGGATCTCAAGAACCGGCTTCAGGAATTCCCGCTCGCGCGGAGCCGCGTATTCACTCATGTAAATCGCAGCTCCCAGCCCGGCAGGAACACTCACCAGCGACGCAATTACGGCAACCATGATTGTGCCGGACAGCAATGGAATGATTCCAAAACGTCCTGCCGGGCCGTCAACAGGCTTCCAGTGAGTACCTGTCAGGAATTCCCATAAGGAGACCTGTTCAAAAAAAGCATTTCGCGCCCCGGGGGCGTAAACCGCGTTTCCCAATAGAACGAGGATAATTGCCCCGGTTGTCAGCACCGAAAGGGCCGCACAAAGGAACAGCACCGCCTGAATCAATTTCTCGTGGCGGCGCGAAACCCTTTGAACGGCCCACGCGGGTAATTTGCCCATAGTCATAGGGATCAGTCCAGTAATCGCGTTGATCTCTGACTCCAATGGACCCGCGACAACACACACTGTGAGTTCTGCCAGTAGTTATTTATCGAGGGATCCGGCGGCCAAAGATAAAAAACGGGCCGGATCCTTATGAGCGGCAGACTATTCTTTCTTGACCGCGGCTTCAAATGCTTCGCGGCTACCCTTTATTTGTTCATCTGACACATCAACATAACCAACCTTGCTGACTTGAGCTGCTCCCTCATTCAGATAAAACCGAACAAAATCCTGAACTTCCTGTCGTTCCAGTGAGGACTTCTTCACATAAATGAACAGAGGACGAGAAAGTGGCTTGTAGTCACCAGCTTTGACCGCTTCAGGTGTTGGAGCGACCCCGGCCGCTGGATCTTCTGTCGGTGAAATCTTCAGCGATTTGACTTTATCCTTGTTCGAAAAGTAGTAGGCACAGCCAAAGAATCCCATGGCCCCTTTGTCGCCGGATACGCCAGTGATGGTGACATTGTCATCTGAACTGGGGCTGTAGTTTTCGGTGATCTCGTCTTCTTTACCGTTGATGGCTTCTGTGAAGTAGTCGAACGTTCCCGATTCTTCCCCGGCTCCGAAAAGTACGAGGGGGACATCCGGCCATGCCGCATCGACGTCTTTCCAGCTCTTAACTGTGCTGCCCGGCTCCCAGATCTTCTTCAACTGGGCAACGGTGATTGAATCGACCCAGGTGTTCTCGTTGTTAACGCAGACGGTCAGCCCGTCGAGGGCCACCAGTAGCTCCAGAAGCTCGATATTATTCTTTTCGCAATCTGCTTTCTCAGAGTCCTTGATGGCTCGCGACGCGTTTGCGATGTCGATCCGACCAGCGATCATCTCTTTGAATCCGGTTCCAGTTCCAGTCACTTTAAGTGCAATTTTGACGTCCGAAAACTTGCTTTCGAATTCCTCCGCAACTGCTGCGGTGATGACCTTGACAGTGCTGGAGCCGTCAATCTGAATTCGTGTGGGTTCGCTGCTTGTGGAAGGTGGAGTTGCCTCT
>CAMAXD010000190.1 GCA_945861975.1 Candidatus Kuenenia stuttgartensis
TTCATCGTCACCGCTGAACCGGTTGAAAAGACGTTTACAATTTTCTCCGGCTACTGGTTCCATCCTGAGCGAAAAGAATGGATGCTGATCTCTTCGTGGAAAGCTCCTAAGGAAGGAGGATACCTGCGAGGACTTCATAGCTTCAGCGAAAACTTTGGAGGACAGAATGGACATCTGCTGCGAAAGGCTCGGTATGGAAATCAATGGGTTCGAACTGCGGATCAAAAATGGGTCGAACTCACCACGGCAACATTCAGCCACGACCCAACCGGAAAGTCAGATCGGTTTGACCGCTATATGGGCGTGGAAGAAGGACAGTTTTTCCTGAGTCATGGGGGATTCCTGGACGGATACTGTGACTTTGGCGACAAGTTCGAACGGCCAGCAATAGGCAATGCACCAGCCGATCTGAAGTTGCCGGCGATTGAGCAACCATAGGGTGCAGTCACGGTTGAGCGTCCACATGAGATCACGAAGCTCCACCAGGATCCCCGACGATGCTCAAACAACGGGAGAATGATCCGGGAATTTCAACGCGCATGTGGTACGCTTTCGACCGAAAGATTTAGTGACCGCAAAATGAATCGCAAAGAGCGCAAAAGCCGACACTGAGCCTGAATCTTTCGGTCGTCAAATGTTTCGGCCCCAATCCACCAATCAAACCGGTGGTCTGTGCTCGGATTCCTGATGAGACCAGCGAGGTCCTGACGTCGCGGCTTTAAAGAGTCTCTGAGCCGCAGAAGATTCGACTTTTAATAAACGTAATGAAAAGATCCTTGATCGGATACTGTTGAGCGGAGCACTCATCAAGAATCTTTTCGACTTCGCGGCGATCAGAGAATCGAACAGGTGTGCCCGTCGCATAAACCGTCCACTGATGGATCAGGTTGCGAGCCAACTGGCGAGGATTCTCGGCGAAGATCTGTTTTAGCTCACGCACATTACGGAATTGTTGACCGTCGAGAAGCTGACCACTGGCGTCAACCATGGAGGCAAGAGAATAGCTGAAGTCATGCCCCGCGCGGTCGATTCCGGTGATGGCTTCGCCCAGCTCGAGTGCTCGATATCGATCGCGCCATGCGCCCATGACGTCGAAGTTTTCCAGAGCGAGCCCGACGGGATCAAATCTGGCATGACAGGCGGCACAGCTTGCGGATTCGGTGTGCAGCTTTAACAGTTCGCGAATCGTCTTCGCGCTGCGAATGTCGGGTTCGACGGCCGGAACACTGGCAGGGGGAGCGGGCGGCGGATCACCCAGAATTCGATCCATCAGCCACGCTCCGCGCACGACGGGCGATGTATTTGTTCCGTTGGCCGTGACTTTCAGGATCGCTCCCTGCGTCAATAAACCTCCATAGAGGCTGTCCGGTGCCAGCGCGATTTTCCGCAAGCGGGATCCATTGAGCGGCTCAAGTTTGTAATGATCGGCGAGTCGATCATTCGCCAGCACGAAGTCAGTCGCCACCAGAGTCGCAGCGGGCAGATTCTCCTTCATCAGCAGAGCAATGAATCCACGAGTTTCGCGTTCCATGGATTCCACAAGATAGTTGTCGAATCGGTACTCCGGATAGAGCCGTGAGTCTGGTTCGTCGCGATAGAGCTGACGAAGATTGAGCCAGTAATCAGTGAAGTTGGTGATGAAGCGGTCAAAATCCGGCGACGCCATCAGACGTTCGGTTTCGATTTGCAATTCGGCTTTGTTGAGCAGTCGTTTGTTTGCGGCTTTGTCGATCAGCATCGGGTCTGGCGCGGAGTTCGTCAGCAAATGCGACAGGCGAGACGCGATGGCGTAATGATCGCCCTGAGTATCGCCCCGGATCGGTTCGTTGAGAAACAGATAATGGCCGGAACAAAGGAACGCCTGATAACCAACCAGCATCGCTTCTGTGAAGTTGTCTCCGGCATTCAGGCGAGAAAGAATCAACTGTTCGAAAGGTTCAAGCTCGGAGTTGTCGATGGGTTGCCGAGCGGCTCGATCTGCAAATCGCCGCAAGAGACGTCTGGCTTCGGCCTCTGGCGATTCCGTCACAACCGAAACGGGAAGCTTCGAGCCCGGTGCCGAGGCCGTGATCGGCAGTTCATCGAACAGAATTCGATGCGACGCCGGTGGCCATTCTACGGACGACACGGGGCCTTCGATCTCGAGCCACTGGAATGCCACGCCTGGCTGACCTCCTTTTGGAAAAGGGGGATAGCGATACTCGGGCGGTCCGTTGTTCACATTCCTTGCCAGTGGAACGGGCAGACCGAGCAGACTGTACTCAAAGGTCTCCGTCGGCTTCAGCAGAATCGTCGTTTCATAGATGGCTGTTTCCGGAGCGATATCCATCACTCCACCCGTTGCACGAACGTCACCGGACACGTCAGCGCCGGAAGGCTTGCGGGCTCGAAACGTCAGCGGCACTGATTTCGTTGCCTGCACCAATTGAAAGCCCGGTTGCTGCAGGACAGCTCGCGCTGAAAAGCGAAGATGATATCGCCCCGGCAATGTCGCCACGAAGCCATGCGGATAGCCGTAGTAAGGCCAGTGAGCGGAACGGAAGATAGCCAGTTCGGCTTCCGGATCGTGTTGATTGTTGCGACGCAGTTCTGCCAACTCGCCACCATTCACAGGCAACGATTGATTGTTCTTTGCATAGAACATGGCCTCACGATTTCCGAACGTTTCTGCTTCCTGAAACATCTGAGTCGCGAGGAATCGCTGTTTTGCAGCGGGCGGTGGAGTCATGCCGTTGGCGGTGGCTTGCGAAAGAGCAGACTCGGTCGCATCCAGAAACGCCATGAGTTGGACCCGCGAAAGATCCAACAGCGCTGTCGTCTTGTTGAAATGCTGACCGACTCGATCCTCCGGAAGCATGTCGCGAATGTTCAGATCCGGAAGCTGCAGGAGATCACGCAGGTTCTGCGCGAACTCATCGCGATTAACGCGCCGCATGGGGCCGCGACCATTGGCCATCACGTCAGCAATATCAGCTTCATGCAACAACGGCTCGAGCGTCTGCAGCATTTGATCGCGTTGTGCCTCGGGAAGTTGCTGAGGGGCCGGTGGCATTTCGTTCTTACGGACTCGATCATAGATGTGAATCCACTGAGCTCGCTGATGTGAATCTTTCAGGTTGGTTCCGGGACTTGTGAGATCGAGGCCGCCTTCTTTTGTTTCCGCACTGTGGCATTCGATGCAGTGAGTCTTCACGATCTCGACAACTGGCGACACGTCGTTGGCCGAGCCTATGCCGGGTTTTGTGAGGAGCACGCAGGCCAACAACATCGTCGAAAAAGCCCTGCTTGGAAGCACTGTATTTCTTGTGGCGTAATCATTTGGCGGAAGGAAACTCATGCCGATTGTTCCAGAGGATTCGCGAACGTAATAACGTGAGGCCACTAGCGAAACATGCGACTGAAGTTCTTCAGGATGCGTGCGACGCGTGGTAAAGCGGTGAGCTGTTCCATTCGAGACTGGATCTTCAGGTGGGCATCCACTGTTGCAGCGTCTGCATCGAAATCATTGTGACCGCAACCAGTGCAATAGCGTACTCCGAGATCCAGTGGCTTTGGGCAAACCGTGCAAATGTTTTGCGGTTTTGCACGAGAGCTCGGGGCCACATTTGAATTCCTGACCAACCTTATCATCTCGGATGGTCAGTTATGACTCACAGAATTCGCAGGTGATCGTAACGACATCGGAAGGTTCGCGTAAGATTCCTGGAAGATGTGACCAGCCCCTGAGCTGGCCTAAAGATCAAACGACTGGCCGAACTGGGGAATGATCGGCGGCAGATCTGAGCATTCCTCAACGAGTTTACTTAATGCCATCGCTGATTTGGATTCGCCGTGCACGAGAAAGATCTGTCCAGCTCCACCTTTCTTGAGCAGTTCACCGAACCACCATTCAAAGTCACCGGCATCAGCGTGAGCAGACAAGCCGTTGATAATCTCCACTTTTGCACGAAGCGGGAGAGTATTTCCGTGGATGCGGAGTTCCTGACGACGTTCCACGATTTTTCGCCCGAGAGTATGTTCTGCCTGAAAGCCGATAATCATGATGGTGTTATTCTCGTCGGCAACGCTGTTTTTGAGGTGATGCACCACGCGACCATTTTCACACATACCTCCTGCAGCAATCACCACGAATGGCCCGGGGCGGCGATTCAGGGCCATGCTTTCCTCCTGCGACTGAACGTAAGTGAGTCCGGGGAAGTCGAAGATGTCAGCGTCATACTTCAGTGTTTCCTGAACATCGCTATCCATCACGTTGGCATGCGCGCGGTGGACATCCGTCAGACGAATCGCCAATGGGCTGTCGATGAAGACGGGAACTCGACAAAGAGCGTCTTCATTGCGAAGTTCGTTCAGCAGATACACCAGCATCTGTGTTCTGCCGAGACTGAACGCCGGGATAATCACTTTGCCCTGCGATTGAGACGCTGCGCAGATGACTCGCTGAAGCTCGGCTTTGACGTTGCTGGAATCTTCGTGCAGGCGGTCGCCATAGGTGGACTCCGAGATCAGTACATCGCAGCGTTCGACGGTTTCGGGATCCATCAGGATTGGCTGATGGCGTCGGCCAAGATCCCCGGTGAAGACGACTCGCTTCCATTCGCTCACGTCCAGCAGGTCGAGTTCCACAACGGAAGCCCCCAGAATGTGACCTGCGTGATGCAGACGCACGCGAGCTCCAGCCATGATCTCAGTCCATTCATTGAACGGGACCGTTTCAAAAAGCCTGGCCGTCTTCTTCGCATCGTCTTCCGTGTAAAGAGGCTTCGCGGTGCTGCCCTGTTGTCGGGCCTTCTTCTGAACGTAACGCGCGTCTTCTTCCTGAATCTTTGCACTGTCCCGCAACATGATCGTGGCAATATCTGCCGTTGCTTCGCTGCAGTAAATTGGCCCTCGAAAGCCGGCTTTGTAGAGCCCCGGCAGGTTGCCGCAATGGTCGATATGAGCGTGGGAGAGGATCACAGCATCAAGTTTTTGGGGAGTGCAGCGAAAACGTTCATTCTTCGGTCTTGCCTCCTCGGATCGCCCCTGAAACAGGCCGCAGTCCAGCAACAGACGCATCGAGTCGGTCTCGATCAGGTGCTGGCTGCCCGTGACTTCCCCGGCGGCCCCAAGAAACGTGATTTTCATGGAAGAGTTGCCTTGGTCAGGTTTGCAGATTTGATGGATTTCGATGACAAACTATTGCTATTCTGCAACGATATCTGGGCGGATGTTCATAAGTCCGTGATTTTATTTGGAATTCCAGTAAATTCACACGAACATACATGCGTCCTTTTGTTGTAAAGTGGAACAGGGGCAAATGCGAGCCTTAAGAAGTTCAGGAGTAACTTGGCGATGCAAAGCGGAAGAAGCTTTTTTCGATTGTTTGGTAGTCTTGGCCTGGTGCTGACTTTGGCCGGCTTTGACTCCCATCTGTCGGCCGATGAAGCGCAGAAGTCAGAAGAAGCGACAGTTGCTGCGGCGGGTGCTGAGGTTCCTCTGGGGGAATTTATTGACCAGCAGATCCGTCAGGGTTGGCAGGACAACGAGATTGAGGCTTCGGCATCTGCGAGCGATGAAGAGTGGGTTCGCCGGATTTATCTGGACCTGCTCGGGCGAATCCCCACGATGGAGGAAGCTCGCAAGTTTCTGGCTGATGAGAGTCCTCGTAAGCGTTCTGTGCTGACTGAAGAACTTCTGGAGCATGAAGACTACGTAAGAAACTTTACTACGGTCTGGTCGAACAACTGTATCGGTCGCGGGGCTCCTCAACGAGTGAGCCGAACGGGTATGGAGAAGTTCTTCCGAGAAGCGTTCGCAAGAAATCGTCCATGGAATGAGATTGTGGTCGACATTGTGACGGCTTCTGGTCACTACGAAGAAAATGGTGCGGTCAACTACACTCTGGCTCAACTGCAGAACGCCGACGAAGGCGTTCAGTTGACAGCGATGACTGCTCGATTGTTTCTGGGACTGCAGGTGCAGTGTACTCAGTGTCACAATCATCCATTCAACAAATGGCAACAGGATCAGTTCTGGGAGTACAACAGTTTCTTCCGTCAGGTTGGCAAGATTGACCATCGCAAACTCGATCCCAACACAGGGCGAATGGTCGACGATTACTCAGAGGTTGTGTGGCAGGAGTTTTCTGGTCCTGTTTATTACGAGAAACGCAGCGGTGTGATGCAGGTTGCTTATCCTCGCTTTCAGGGGCTGGAAGTAGACCCTGGCGTGGGAGTGGATCGCCGTGTTGAATTCGGCAAGCTGATTACTCAGCCAGTTGATGGTGCTCCTGCGCAGATTGCTCAGGCCATGGTCAATCGTACGTGGAGTCACTTTTTCGGTTACGGGTTTACTCGTCCAGTCGATGATATGGGCCCACACAATCCCGCAAGTCATCCGGATTTGCTGGAACGGTTGTCGCGAGAGTTTGTTGCGGCCAACTATGATGTGAAGGAGTTGGTCCGCTGGATTGTTTCCAGTGAAGCTTACGGACTCACAAGTCAGTACAACGACAAGAACAAAATCGATGATCCGGGTGCTGGCGAGGTGCCTCTGTTCAGTCACATGTATCTGAAGTCCATGCAGGCCGAGCAAATGTATGACTCGCTGATTGTTGCAAGCAACGCTCACAAGTCCGGCCGGGGTGGCTGGGGTGCTCAGGAAGAACAGCGACGACGTTGGATGCAACAGTTCGTCGTGGCATTCGAGAACGATGAGAATGACGAGTCCACGACCTTCAACGGTACGATTCCTCAGGCTCTGATGATGATGAACAGCGAACTGATGGATAAGGCATGCAGTGTTGAGCGAGGTAGTTTCCTGTTTGAATCGATGAGCTCACCGGGGAACGAAGCTCAGAAGATTCAGGAGTTGTATCTTGCGGCACTCAGCCGAAATCCTACCAAGACTGAAATTGGTAAAGTCCAGAAGATGCTCAAGAATTACGGAAATCAAAGACTCATGGGATACCAGGACCTGTTCTGGGCCCTGTTGAATTCCAACGAGTTTGTGTTCATTCACTAACACCCTTCAAACGTTTGATCCTACCCTGCAGGTTCGGCATCGCGTCGGGCCACTGACCTTCACTTGGGAGAGTTTTAATGTCACTCTGGAATAACTACGGAATGAATCGCCGACACTTTATGCAGCACATGGCGACTGCTGCAGCGACTGTCCCAGCGATGAATTTCCTGTCGCACCTGCAGGCCAATGCCGATGTTGTCAAATCAAAGCAAAAGGCCTGCATCCTGATGTGGATGGGTGGCGGTCCTCCAACAATTGACATTTGGGACCTGAAGCCAGGCTCAAAAAATGGCGGCGAGTTCAAGCCGATTGACACAGCGGCACCGGGAGTACAGATCAGCGAGCACATGCCGGAAACGGCCAAGATGTTCGGAGATCTTTCTCTGGTGCGATCGATGAGCACTCGTGAAGCGGATCACGGCCGTGGTCGCTACTACATGCAGACTTCTTACGTGCCTAATCCAACCGTGGTTCACCCAACGTTTGGTTCGGTAGTGAGCTACGAACTTGGCAAGAATCGTAAGGCTCTGGAAATTCCAGCTTTCGTGTCCGTCGACGGTGGTGCAGGTCAGGCCGGGTTCCTTGGCATGACTCACGCCCCATTCGTTGTCGACAACACAGGACGTATTCGCAACGCTCCAACCGAAGAAGGCAAGGCCCGACTGGGTGCTCGCCTGACAATGCTGGATGAAATCGAATCCGGCTTCATTAAGTCCGGTCGAGGCGAATTGCCAAAGGCTCACCAGGACGTTTACCTGAACGCCAAGAACCTGATGACTTCTCGTCAGATGGCGGCGTTTGACGTCGCGAAGGCTGATGCTGGTCTTGGTCTTGAAGCAGAATCTCAGGTAACCAAAGACGCCTACGGAACCAACGGTTTCGGACAGGGTCTGTTGATGGCCCGTCGTCTGGTTCAGGTTGGCGTTCCATTTGTGGAAGTCAACATGGGCGGTTGGGACCTGCACGCCGGTGTGTTCGATACACTGAAGAATCAGCGTCTGCCACAGCTTGACAAGGGAATCTCCGCTATCACTGCTGACCTGAAGCAACGCGGCATGCTGGAAAATACAGTCCTCGTATGGATGGGAGAATTTGGTCGTACTCCTCGCATCAATCAGGATGTCGGTCGCGATCACTGGGCGGCTTCATGGAGCGTCATGATGGGTGGCGGCGGGCTGAAGAATGGTCAGGCTGTTGGAGCAACCGATAAGGACGGCGTTCAGATTGCTGATGGCAGCAAGGCTTATCTGCCAGGCGACATCTGGGCCACTGTGGCAATGGCGATGGGGATTCCTGTCAGCACTGTCCACACTTCAAAGCGTGGTCGCCCAATGAAACTGGCCAACGGCGGAACTCCGATTCAGGAACTAATTGGCTGATACGGCCATTCGCAAGAGATGATCAGAGACTGAGTCCGGAAGCCCGGTTTCCCCTGCAGGAACGGGCTTCCGTTATGTCTGGAGCCAGTGGTTTTCAGTGAGCAGAGCGATGGCAATGGTGGCCGAAAAATCTGAAGGGTCGCCGGAACCTGACTCTCAGTCAGGCCCGGGTGAAGATTTCGTTCGGCTGTTTACGCAGACTCAAAGATCGATCTATTTGTTTATTCTGCCTTTGGTCAGGACGGCCGCTGATGCCGAAGAAGTCCTTCAGGAAACGAATGTGGTGATCCTCAGCAAATGGAAACAGTTCGAGCCTGGGACGAATTTCACAGCCTGGTGTAAGGCGATAGCAAGACTGGAAGTATTCCGTTTTCGCCGCAGTCGGCATCATCGGTTGCAGTTGATGGGAGAAGATGTTGTGAATCTGCTGGCTCGAAAGATCGAGGAACAGCCGGTCGATCACGAGCGACGACACGACGCCCTCACGGACTGTATCAGCAAGCTGCGGTCTTCCGACCAGGAACTGTTGCAACGACGATATCTGGCTGGCGTGACCGGTGAGGAGGTTGCACACCAAATGGGACGGCCGGCAAATTCCGTTTATCAATCTCTGGGCCGAGTTCGACGCGTGCTTCTGGAATGTGTGCGCCGTCGACTTTCAACCGGAGGAGTCCAACAATGACAATTCATGACGAGACAATTCATGACGAACTTCTGAATCTCGCAAATCTTTATTGCGAGGAAGCTCTCACAGATGAACAGCTGGATCGTCTGCAGTTTCTGCTTCGGACAGATGCGGACTGCCAGTCTTTGTTTATCGAGATGATTCAGTTGCATGGTCAGTTACTATGGGGCGGCGGTATTTCTCCGGGCCATCAATTAGATCAACTTGGAGAATCTGTTGCAGAAACAGATGAATTGGAACTGATTGAAGCGGTGCGAAAAGCGATCCCCCACGCACAACTCAGTCCAGGGATGTTGCGTGCACGAGGGTCAAGGCGAATTGTCATCGCCGCTGGCTCCATGGTTTCTGTTTTGGCGGTCTTACTACTGGTCATCCGACAGAATCAATTACCCGATCCAATTTCAATAGCGTCAGATGGGACCGAGACATCAGCTCAGACATCCGTTTCCGAAACCCCTGCGACGTCTGAGAATTCAGTGCTTCCCGAAGACGTAGTACCTGTTCCGCCTCTGAAACTTGATGGAATAGCCCAGACCCAAACGCAGCGTCCCGAGGCAAATGCAGTGGCCTCCGTGTCAGTTCAGACTTCGGGACAATTTGTTGCGGACCTGAGTGATGCTGACGTTGTTGAAGAGATCGATCGGCTTATTCGTACGGCATGGGAAGACAATAAGATCCAGCCAGCGGCAGAAGCAGGCGACCACGAATGGGTCCGCAGGGCCTATCTGACTTTGACAGGTCGAATCCCGACGATTGAGCAGGCTTCTGAGTATGTGACCGCCAGCTCGCCTCGAAAGCGAGACCAATTGGTTGACTCACTTCTTGCCGACTCGCTGACGGCAGAGAACCTTGCGGTCAACTGGACCAATCTTTTGATTGGTCGTTCGAATCCGCGAGATGTAGACGAGCAATCACTTTACTCATTCCTGCTCGAACAGTTCACAGAGAATCGACCGTGGATGGAGACCGTTGGTCAGTTGATCGCTGCAGAAGGTCGAAGCGATGAAAACGGCGCGACGAACTTCCTGTTGGCTCACCTGAATGACCAGGCCACACCGGCAACGGCTGTGACCGCTCGTCTGTTTCTCGGTCAGCAGGTTCATTGCACGCAATGCCATGACCATCCGTTTGCCAAAGAACGCAGCCAGCAGGAATTCTGGAGTCTGAATGCGTTCTTCAAACAGGCCGAACGAAAACGAATTCCAGTCACGGCCAATGTCGAACCCGGGATGAATCAGCAAGTCTGGACGCTGACGGATTCCGGTGAATCAGGAATGACATTCTACGACACGTTGCGTGGCCAGAAGAAGGCAGTCCCGCCTCAGTTCGCTGGTGAAGCGCTATCGGCTGACGGAACGACGTCTCGTCGCACGGAACTGGTGCGACTACTGAACGCTGACAGTAATCACCAGGTCGCCCGTGCAATGGTCAACCGTACCTGGACTCAGTTCTTCGGTCATGGATTCACAGCCCCTGTGGATGATCTTGGCCCGCACAACCCGGTCAGTCATCCAGAGTTGTTCGATCATCTGACGAAGGCGTTTGTGCAGTCAGGTTATGACATGCGACGACTGATGCGTTGGATGACGCTGTCTCAGGCCTTTCAACTTTCGAGCGTCCAGTCAGAAGTAGCGTTGGCTGTTGACGATCCACAGGAAGGTGGCACGCCACTCTTCTCAAGAGCCTATCCGCGGCAAATGGGGCCGGAGCAGGTTTATGATTCGATTCGCATCGCGATCCGATCCGTTTCGCAGCAGCCGATTGATTCATCCGTCGGATCCACGCATCGCAAAGAGTGGGTTGAGCAGTTTGTGCGATCTTATGGACCTGACGAGAACGACGAACTTCTGACCTTCGACGGCAATATCTCTCAAGCCTTGCTGATGATGAATGGCGAAGATATTGAAAATGCCATTCCTCTGGCCGCTGTTGAAGTCACAAAATCGCTGCAGGATCGAACAGTGTCAGAAGCTCCGGAACGCCTTGCCATGGCCACTCTGAATCGCAGTGCCACAGACAATGAAGAAAAGGCGTTCCGTAATCGCTATCGAGCACTGTCCAGATCTCTGCCAGCAGAGCAGGCGATGAAAACTGCCACCGAGGATATGCTCTGGGCCTACCTCAACAGCAGCGAGTTTGTTTCATTGCACTAG
>CAMAXD010000191.1 GCA_945861975.1 Candidatus Kuenenia stuttgartensis
TGCGATTCACGTCGGTGTCTATTCGCTGAATGATCATCAACGCGGGAATCGCTGCGGAACGATAGCCTCGCGGCTTTGGCCCGATGTTTTGAGTCCACCGAATCGCTCAATTCGTTCGCACGTCAATTGAATCGCCCGACATCTGACACAGAATTGGCATGATTCGGCTCTTATGGGGAGTGCATCATATGGCGATATTGAATGAACAGTTTTTGCGGCAGGTTGAGGCGAGCAAATTGTTGACCCCAAAAATTTCGGCATTTTAATGTTGCCGCGACAGATGATACCGACGAAGCCGGGGGCACGCATTTCCTTGTGATGGAGTATGTCGAAGCCACCCATCTCTCTGCGTTGAGTGAAGAAGCAAGGGACACTTTCAGTTGAACAGGCTGTGCGGTGTATCATTCAGGCCGAGTACACCGCCGTGACTACTTTTCCGAAAGTTTCAGATCGATCCACACAAGACGATGATCCGAACAGTCCGCGACCTTCGCACCCGGATCTGTCGAAAGCGGCCAGAAAATTCCGGCTGCGGTGGCATTCAGGTTTTTCGAAGGCAGCACGTAGTCGGCTCGAAGATTTCCTACGCCGCGATCATTGAAATCAGCAGTATCGTGGGAGTGATCGCCTTTGTGTTCAGAGTTCTTCCCTCCTTGTGTCTTCGCCGCTTCACTGCCTCCCACGCTGGTCGGTGTCAGTTCAGCGTTGACTCGCGGATGCGTCAGCAGTTGATTGATGGCGACTTGATAACTTGCTCCATCATTGGGGTCGGCGTTCTGATCACCCAGAATGACGAATGCAGCAGTGCTGGGAAGCGTCCCCGAGCGTCCCAGATCGTCGATAAGCCAGGATTTCTCTGCATCGGAAAGATACTCGGCCCATAAACGAATCTCGTCGTGATTACGGCGACCATTGCGATCTTCCGGGCCGTCAAAAGCTGGTGGAGTCGGGTGACTGGTGAGCAGGTGCAGGACTTGTTGGTCAATTCTGACGGGGATGTCCCAATGGCTTTTGGAAGACAGCCGCAGCAGGTTCAGGTCTTCATCGTTGTACCAGTTGGCGTTGTCGTCCTTGCCGCTGGGAGGCAGGAGTGCATCGGGCATAGACTTCCAGAGCAGCTTCTGGAATGTGCGGACGTCGTTTGTCTCAATCGGAAACTGAGACAGCAGGACCATGCCATACTGACCGGGGAATTTTCCGAATCCGATTGCGTCGCCGGGGCCATTGGTCTTGCCATCATGATCGAGATCTCGACCAGACGGCACGCCAGTATTCACCGGTGCTGTGAACAAATACGGATAGAGGATCGGTTCTTCCGTGGCCCAGTCGGCCGTCGCATTGACATATTCGTGCAGGAAGCAATTGACTGCTTTGTTGTCTTCGCTGAAATCAAACTCATTCAGCAGCACAATATCAGGTCTCACGGTGCGAAGAACTCTGGCGACTTCTTGAGCCTGTTTGTTGGTTCCACCGGAAAGATCCTTGAGTAGTTCCCCAGCCTTGTTGCGATTGAGACTGCAGTTAAACGTGGCGACTCGTAAGGTCTTCTGTGAATCATTTTGCTGTGCCGACGTGAAATCCTGCAAGCGGAGAAAAGCGATGGCAAGAATCAATCTGGAGACAATGTGTCGCGCGGAATTCATGTGAAGAAACTCAGACTTCAAGTATGAAAAGAGCCACTCTACGAGCCGACGAAGTTATCAGCAACCGCGAGAACACGCGAGCGGTTCCGCAGGAAATCGGCAGAACCTGGCGACTTCAAAAACCACCGAACCAATCTCCGCTGAGGGAACGTTCAGCCGGCGTGACAGCCGGGCCTTTGGATCGAGCAGTGGCTGGACCACAGCAGCCATGAGTGTTCGCAGGAGTCAAATCGCGGTCATGACAACTAATCCGTCCCACGTGCTTCGTTTCGTTCGGAACCGTAGAGAGGGAAGTCGACAGCAGGCATCATTCACTTTCTGGATACACGTTAACGGACGCTGCGAGAGTTGACTGCGTGGATTGAAATCGTAAAGCTGCGCAAAGTAACAAGAGCAGGCTCACTTTGAGATTAACCCAATCATTAATGGATCCGCACGGAGCCAACAATTGAAACGCAAGAGATTGAGAATTGCTCTATTCATTCTGATCGCTGGCTTTCTCAATGCGCCGTCAGAAGCCGACGTGATCGTTATGAAGTCGGGCCAGCGGATTGAAGGCGAAGTGCTAAAGGTTCAGAAAGATACGGTCTTTGTGGACATTGGCGTGGATGTGGTCAGGGTTCCCGTGGATCAGATTGAGGAGCGAATCGAGACCGCAGCAAAGCCGGAGGCTGTCAAAAAAACCGACGAAGGAGTCTTCATGTCGGCCGATCTTCCTGAGCGGACCGTAAAGGAATTGGTCGGTAAATATGGTGAGGGTGTTGTGTTGATTCAGAACCCTGAGGGATTGGGTTCCGGGTTTATCATCAATGATCGTGGATATTGCGTGACAAATTACCATGTGGTCGAGGGCCAGACTCGTGTGGCGGTGACCATCTTTCATCAGGGGCAGAATGGCGATTTTGAGCGTCGAGCGATCCGGGACGTCAAGATTCTGGCATTGAACCCGTATTTTGATCTCGCGTTACTGGAGATCCCAGCCCAGAAGGATTTGAAGTTTCAGCCGGTTTATATCGCGGATGATGACAGCCACCGAGAAGGCGATACGGTATTCGCGATTGGAAGTCCCCTGGGGCTGGAGCGGTCCGTTTCCGAGGGAATTGTGGCTTCTCGGAATCGAAATATGGATGGAATCGTGTACATCCAGACAACAGCTCAGATTAACCCAGGGAACAGTGGTGGCCCTTTGTTCAATGAAAAGGGGCAAGTCGTCGGTGTGATCAATATGAAGCTGACGTTTGGGGAAGGTCTAGGGTTTGCGATTCCTATTTCTTACCTGAAGCACTTCCTGAGGAACCGAGATGCATTTGCCTTTGATCGAACAAACCCGAATACTGGGTATCATTACCTCGATCCACCGAAACGAATGAATTCGAAGCAGCCGTATGAGGTTCCTGAAGTTGAAGCGACTGAAAAAAAATAGGCTTTTTTCAGGAGTCAACGTGTGGAGCGATTTTTTGTTTTGTGAGGTTTTTGCGAAATTTGAAGAATGTGGCGAATGGTATCCCGAGGTCATGTCGTTGGTGTTGAGGATAAATCTTGTTCCGTGAATTTAGGTGCCTTTTCGCTGGTTAAGAGTTGTCTGAAATAATGAAAAGGCATTTTGCGTCTGCTTCTATTAGGAAGGAAGACGACAAAAACTTGTGTTGATTCTTGACAAGTGGCCTTTTTAGCCATAACACATGGATGGGTTTGGGCACACTTTTTGACCGAGCCTCCCGCCAACTACCCCACCTCGGCGAAAAGTCCCGCCATTTCTGCCGATAGACAGCTTATGATTTCTGTCAGCCAGCCATCGAAGGATAGCTGGACGGCGTTTTTTCCCTGGAGAGACCTGGATGATTACTGGACGTTCCCGAAGAAGCTTTCTGCACGTTGGTTTTTGCGGTGGTATCGGCCTTACGCTGGCACAGTACTTCCAGCTCCGACAGTCTCAGGCTGATATTAAGAACTACGAGAGCAAGGAAGGCACGGCAAAGTCCGTGATCTTTATCTTCCTGCCGGGTGGTATGGCTCACCAGGAAAGCTTCGACCCGAAGCCTTATGCTCCAATTGAATATCGCGGCCCGATGAGCTCAATCGAAACGAGCGTTCCGGGTGTGTTTGTCAACGAGCGATGGGTTCAGACTGCGAAGGTCATGGACAAGATCACGATTGCTCGCAGCATGACTCACGGTGAGGCGGCTCACGAGCGTGGCACCCACAATATGTTCACGGGTTACCGTCCAAGCCCTGCCTTGTCTTATCCAAGCATGGGTAGCGTGGTTGGTCATGAGTTCGAGCCTCGTAACAATATTCCTCAGTACATCTGTATTCCTGGCCAGCCAAACGAGTTCGCTGGAACAGGCTACTTAAGTTCTTCTTTCGCTCCGTTCAGCCTGGGTTCTGATCCTGCTGATGGTGGTTTCTCTGTTCGCGATCTGCAGTTGCCAGGTGGCGTGACTGACGAGCGATTTAGCCGTCGTCGTAAGGCTCTGGATGCGGTCAACGATTACTTCGTAACGAAGGAAAAGGCGGACTCGCTGGATGCTGTTGATACCTTCTATCAGCGTGCTTACGGTCTGATTAGCTCACAGCAGGCTCGAGAAGCTTTCGATTTGAGCAAAGAACCGGACAAGCTTCGCGATGAGTACGGCCGTAACACTGCCGGTGCTCGTATGTTGATGGCTCGCCGACTGGTTGAGTCCGGTGCTCGGTTCGTGACCCTCACCTACGGTGGCTGGGACATGCACGACAACATTGCTGCTGGCATGAATGGTCAGGTTCCTCAGTTCGATCAGGCTTTCGGTCGGCTGATTACAGACCTGGAAGAACGCGGTCGTTTGAACGACACGATGGTGTGTATCGCCAGCGAGTTCGGTCGTACACCAAAAATCAACGGAACAGCCGGTCGAGACCACTGGCCGAAAGTGTTCAGCGTTGTTATGGCGGGTGGCGGTGTCAAGCGAGGTTTCGTGTATGGAACATCGAATTCAACGGCCAGCGAGCCTGAAGACAATCCACTCAACGTGGAAGACTGGGCAACGACGATCTATAGCTGCCTTGGGATCAATGCCGACAAGGAGCTGATGGCTCCTGGTGATCGTCCAATTGAAATTGTTGACGGTGGTAAAATTCGTCAGGAACTTCTGGCATAATCTGTTTGCGATTCAAACAACGCTGTGGGCTGGCGTGATCGTCGGTCAGCAGCGTTGTTTTGTATCGTGAGGGGATGTTGGTGTGTGCAGGTTCACTGCACTGTTAATTCAAGGTGTGCTGGCTGAGTCAGCGACTTTCAGGACGATGGACGATTCCTGCTGTAATGCAGTGGGTCTTAAGCGAATTGCCCGATCACGGATTTGAAACGGCACTGGCTCAGGGAAGGAACCCGAATCCTATATTCAACGGAAGTGACGTTGCCATGCGTTTGTCGTTGGCTCTCTTGCTGTCAGCAGCAGCCGTTTTGTTGAGCCCTTTTGAGGCTTCAGCGGCTGATCCTAATCTCTCTATTATCCTTCCTCGTGGCGGCCAAAGAGGAACCGAGCAGGTGTTCCGCTTCTCAGGAGCACGCCTGCAGGATGCCGAACAGATTCTGTTCTATGAGCCCGGTTTCGAGGTTCTGGAAATCAAGGCGGCCGATGCGAATAATATCGACGTCAAAGTAAAGATTGCTCCGGACTGCGCCATCGGCGAGCACACTGCTCAGGTAAGAACCAAATCCGGAGTCTCCGACTATCGCACGTTTTTCGTCGGCGCATTGCCGGGGGTTGACGAGAAGGAGCCGAACACCGACTTTGCTGTGCCGCAGGCTGTCGAGCTGAATGTGACAGTTTCCGGGACGGTCGACAATGAGGACGTGGACTACTACATCGTCAATGCCACAAAGGGCCAGCGGATTTCGGTTGAAGTCGAAGGCATGCGGTTTGGTCAGACTTTATTTGACCCGTACATTGCGATCCTGAACGATAAGCGTTTCGAATTGTCGGCGGTTGATGATTCACCGCTGGTCAAGCAAGACGCCGCGACCTCGATCATTGCCCCGGAAGACGGCAAGTACATCGTGGAAATGCGTGACAGCGGTTACGGTGGAGACGGGAATTGCCGTTATCGCCTGCACATTGGCACTTTCCCACGCCCAACCGCCGCCTATCCGGCGGGTGGTAAGTCTGGCGAAGCTTTGGATGTGACCTTCTTTGGTGACGCCAGTGGCCCCATCACGAAGAACGTAACATTTCCAGCCGAAGGAGCTGAGACGACTGTTTACATCGAAGACGCCAGTGGAATTGCTCCTTCTGGTCACGTGCTGCGAGTTTCTCCGAATCCTAACGCGATGGAAGCGGAACCGAATAATGGTTTTGAGAATGCTACGGTTGTGGCCGCGTTTCCGTCTTCGTTTAACGGGATTCTTCAGGAACCTGGCGATATCGACATCTTCAAATTCACTGCCAAAGCTGGTCAGGTGTTTGAGGTCGAGTGCTACGGTCGACGAATTCGTTCACCGATCGACCCTGTGATGAACCTTTATAAAGCCAATGGCGAAGGGATCACAGGAAACGATGACTCACGCGGACCCGACAGTTACTTCCGCTGGCAGATCCCGGCGGATGGTGATTATGCACTTAGAATTGCGGACCATTTGAATCGTGGTGGTGCTGAATTCACTTATCGCGTTGAGTTTCAGGAAGTGAAACCGTCTCTGAATCTTGGAATTCCTCGAGTTGCCCGTTACTCACAGTCGCGTCAGCAGATCTTTGTGCCTCGCGGCAATCGCTACGCAACGCTGATCTCGGCGGAACGAATCAACTTCGGTGGGGAACTGACAATTGATGGTGTGCAACTGCCGCCGGGAATCACAATCGTTGCACCGCCAATGGCTGCCAACATGAATGTGATGCCTGTTGTCTTTGAAGCAGCAGCGGATGCTCCGTTGGCTGGGGCTCTTGTTGATTTCAAAATGAAGCCAACCGATGCGGCTTTGGCGGCCGTCAGCGGTCGATTCCAGAACCGAGCGGACTTCGTGATCGCTGGCCCAGGTCAGTCCCTCTATGTCTGGAAGGACGTTGATCGATTACCCGTTGCTGTGACTGAAGAACTGCCATTCACTCTTGAGATCGTTCAGCCAAATGTTCCGATCGTTCGTAACGGGATGATGATGCTGAAGGTCGTGGCGAAGAAGAAAGAAGGCTGGGACGAGAACATTCAGGTTCAGTTCCCATACCGACCACCGGGGATCGGAGCGAACAGCGAGATCAGCATTCCGAAGGGGCAGACGGAGGGCTTGTATCAGATCAATGCTGACGCCAACGCGGCAGTTGGAAAGTGGCCGATCTTTGCGCTCGGTTATGCGGACATCAATGGGGCTGCCTGGGGATCGACTCAGATGGCGACCATGGAAATTGCTGAACCATACGTGGGGTTGACGGTACAGCGATCCTCTGTCGAGCAGGGCAAGGAAACGGATGTTGTGGTCGAAGTTCAGGTCCTGAAGGAACTGAAAGCTCCGGCTGTGGTCACTCTGCTTGGCTTGCCGCACAAGGTTACGGCAGAGCCCTTGCAGATCACGGCGGAAACAAAAGAGCTGGTCTTCAAGGTCAAGACGGCACTCGATAGCCCTGAGGGAACTCACAAGAATGTGTTCTGCCAGGTAACGATTGTTGAGAACAACGAGAACATCGTGCATGCTCGCGTTGGCGATTCTGAACTGCGAATCGACAAGCCTTTACCAATGCCACCGGCCGCTCCGATGCCTGCACCAGTGCCAGCTGAAGTTGCTGCGGCTCCTGCTCCGATGCCAGCTCCTCCGGTGGAGAAGCGGTTGACACGTCTTGAAAAGCTGCGATTGGAATCTCAGAAAAAGGCAGGCGGTGCGCCAGCCGCTCCGTAAGAAGTCTTTCTTTGACGGTATCTCTTTTGCTTTCAGTCTCACCAGTACCACGGTGAGTAGTTTTCTCTTGCGAGTAAGTTTCATGATCAGATGGTCATCTTTTGCAGTGTTAGCAGCGATTTCTGTGCTGTCTCCTGCGGGGCTTCTGGCACAGGATGCTGCTCCGGCATCCATCAGTGTGGCTCCCGCAGACATTCATCTTTCCGCAGCCCGTGATCAGCAGTCGCTGCTTGTTCAGGCAGTGTTGCCAAACGGATTGACGGTTGATGTCACAGAGCAGGCAACAATCGCGATTGAGAATGAAGGTTTTGTTCGTCGCGATGGGATGAAGTTTTTCCCAGTAGCTGACGGGGCAACAAAAGTCACAGTTACGTACGGTGGGCATGCCGTCGAGGTGCCTGTCACCGTGGCGAATTGCAAAGTGGATCCTCCGATCAGCTTCCGCCAGGACGTGATGCCTGTGTGGATGAAGACGAGTTGCAACAACGGAAGCTGCCACGGAGCCGCTCGCGGTAAAGACGGCTTTCGCCTATCGCTTTTTGGCTTCGATCCAGAAGGTGACCATTACAGACTCACACGAGAAAATCCGGGTCGACGGCTGAACCTGGCGTTGCCTGCAGAAAGCCTGCTGATGGAAAAGTGTGACGGCAGTGTGCCTCATACCGGTGGCAAGCGATTTGAAAAGGGCAGTGAACACTACAACACAGTTCTGCGATGGTTGGAAGTTGGAGCACCGAATGATCCGGGCCCGGTTCCTTCCGTGGTTTCTTTGGAACTCTATCCAAAGAATGCAGTAATGGATGGTGAAGGCGCGACTCAAAGACTCACTGTGCGAGCCAAGTACTCCGACGGTACTGACCGTGACGTAACAACGCTGGCGTTTTTCAGCTCTAACAACGAAACCAGTGCCGAGATTGCTCAGACTGGGAGTGTGACTGCTCATGCTCGGGGCGAAGCCTTCATCATGGCTCGCTTTGATACCCACACTGTCGGATCGCAGTTCATCATTCTGCCAAAAGGCCTTCAGTACGAAGACCCGAAGACTGCGGAATTCAATTACATCGACACTCTGAATCATGCCAAGCTTCGCAAGTTGCGAATCATTCCATCAGAAGTTTGCAGCGATGAAGAATTCATGCGTCGCGTGTTTGTGGACATTACAGGAACGATGCCGACGGTTGAGGATCACGATCTGTTCGTAGCGGATACCGATCCTGCCAAGCGTGAAAAGCTGGTTGATCAGCTTTTGCAGCGTAAAGAATTCGTTGATATTTGGGTTATGAAATGGGCCGAATTGCTTCAGGTTCGCACGATCGCAAATCGAGTTGAAAAGAAGCCAATGCTGGCTTATTACAACTGGTTGAAGGAAAAGATTGCCAGCAATACACCGACCGACAAGATGGTTCAGGAGATTCTGGGGTCTCGTGGTGGTTCGTTCGCGAGTCCGGCCACGAACTACTACCAGACAGAAACTGAAACTCTGAAGACCGCGGAGAATGTTGCTCAGGTCTTCATGGGAATGCGAATTCAGTGTGCTCAGTGCCACAATCATCCGTTCGACCGATGGACGATGGATGACTACTACGGCTTCGCAGCGTTCTTCTCGCAGATTGGTCGTAAGCAGGGCGAAGATCCTCGCGAAACCATCATCTTCAATTCTGGTGGCGGCGAAGTCACTCACCTTGTCGGCGGTCGCGTGATGAAGCCCAAGTTTTTGGGCGGTGCTGAACCTGATTTGGTCGGCAAAGATCGTCGTGAAGTTCTGGCTCTCTGGCTCGCCTCTTCGGAGAATCCTTACTTCGCCAAGAACCTCGCGAACATCGTGTGGTCTCACTTCTTTGGTCGCGGAATCATTAATGAAGTGGATGATGTTCGCATCAGTAATCCTGCGGTGAACCTGGAGCTGTTGGACGAACTGGGCAAGAAGTTCACCGAGTACAATTATGACTTCCGAAAGCTCGTGCGGGACATCTGTACGTCTCGCACTTATCAGCTTTCAACGAAGACGAATGAAACGAACGCGTCGGATCACCGCAACTTTGCTCACTCCGAGCTGCGTCGAATTCGTGCGGAAGTCATGCTGGACTGTATCAGCATTGTCACAACGACTCAGGACAAGTTCCCAGGGCTGCCGGTAGGTGCACGAGCCGTCCAGATTGCGGACGGAAACACAGCAACCTACTTCCTGACGACATTCGGTCGAGCGAAGCGGGAAACGGTTTGCTCATGCGAAGTCAAAATGGAGCCAAACCTTTCTCAGGCTCTGCATCTGATCAACGGGGACACGACCAACTCGAAGATTCAGCAAGGGGGCTTGATCCCGGTTCGTCTGAAAGAAGGCAAGGCTCCGGCGGATATCATCGCTGAGCTCTACCTGCGATGTTTTTCGCGACGACCAACTGAGCAGGAACTTGCATCGCTGGTCGCTCTGGTGGCCGAGCAGCAAAACTCTCAGGAGTCTTTGGAAGACGTGTTCTGGTCAATGTTGAATTCTCGGGAGTTTCTGTTCAACCACTAGTGTTTACCAAAGCCTCGTGATCAGCAAAGGCGGACAATGTTCCGCCTTTGTTTGCTGACCTCGGGCCGGTTATAGCGATTGATCGTCCTGGTGAATCCCGCTTGCTCAGGATGGGTAAGAAATGTGGTGTGCGGGCTCTGTGAAGTCTTTTGTGATGTGGCAGATTTTGCCGAAACTATGACACTGTCGTAATTCTGCGGCATTGATTTGGTGCATGGGAGTTTGAAACGATGAAGCGATTATCCTCATTGTCCGCTGGCATCACGTTGCTGGCTCTGCACTTTGCCTCCGGCACTGTTGTTGGTCAGGAGAAGATCAACTTCGAGGACCACGTTAAACCGATCCTGCGTGAAAAATGCCTTTCCTGTCACAACACCAACAAGAAAAGTTCCGATCTGGACCTGTCATCGTACTCTTCTCTGATGCAGGGTGGAGCGTCCGGAGCGTCGATTCAGCCGGGCGATTCGGGTGCTAGCTACATGTATAGCCTGATGTCGCATCAGAGCGAACCGTTCATGCCACCGAACGCCGACAAGCTGCCCGATGAGACATTGGAGATTGTTCGCAAGTGGATCGAAGGTGGCGCTCCGGAAACGGCATCCAGCAAAGTGATGCTGCCAAAGAAGAATAACGCAGCGCTGACCGTTGATGTCTCCGCCGGAGCTCGACCGGAAGGTGCTGCTCCGATGCCGGACGTTCTCACTCTGGAGCCAGTGGTTCATACCGCCGCAACGACGGCCGTGTCAGCAATCGCAACAAATCCATGGTCGAAGGTTGTGGCCGTCGCGGGTCAGAAGCAAGTGGTGCTTTACCACACGGAAACGCTCGAACAGCTCGGTGTACTTCCCTTCCCGGAAGGTCGTCCGCGAGTTCTGAAGTTCAGCCGCAACGGCGGACTTCTACTGGCCGGTGGTGGTCGAGGTGCTTCGAAGGGTCTCTGCGTTGTCTGGGATATCCGCACTGGCGAACGAGTCATGACGGTCGGCGATGAACTCGACGAAGTTCTGGCTGCCGACATTAGTGCTGATCAGACTCTGGTTGCCCTCGGCGGTCCTCAGAAAGTTGTGCGTGTCTACAGCACTGCCACTGGTGAATTGGCTTACGAATGCAAGAAGCATACGGACTGGATTTATTCTCTTGAGTTCAGCCCGGATGGCGTGCTGCTGGCCACTGCCGATCGAAGTGGTGGACTGCT
>CAMAXD010000192.1 GCA_945861975.1 Candidatus Kuenenia stuttgartensis
TGGTTGTGGCGAAAAGAGAAGCATCAGCCAGTGCTCGATACAAAAGGAGATTTGGGCGGCGACCTGACGCTGCTCAAGCTGTTGATCCCTGATCAGTCGTGGGAAGTCGTTGCTGAGGGACTCGGCTTCGCTGATGCACTGTGTACCGACGCCGAAGGCAATCTGTATTTCTGTGACATGAAGGCTCCCGGGATTTATCGCATCAGTGCTGCGGATGGAGCGCGAACCGAGATTGCAAAGGAATCTGTCAGCGGTCTGGAATTTGGTCCGGATGGTTTGCTCTATGCCTGCCAGGGCTCGCAGAAGCGGATTATCTCGATCGATCTGAAGTCCGGCGAAATTAAAGCGGTCGCCAGCAATGTGGCTCCGAATGATCTGGCTGTCACTGGTGATGGTTTTCTGTTCTTCACAGAAACCGGTGCTCAGCAGGTGACTCGGATCAATCTGAAATCTGGTGAAGTGTCTGCTGCAGATGTCGGGATCAGTCGACCAAATGGCATCGCCGTATCCAACGATGGCGGCACGTTGTCCGTGTCGGATTATGGTGGTGAGTTCACATGGACGTTCCGAATCAATGCCGACGGATCTCTGGATGCGAAGATGCCCACGATGCCGATGCGACTGGCGATTGATCCCAGGGGCGAGTTCCGATTCAACGAAGCTCCGCCGTACGTGACGGCTTCAAAGGGCGATGGAATGGCGGTTGACAGCATCGGCCGCTGGTATGTCACGAGTTCGCTTGGTGTCCAGATTTTCGATCCGACTGGAAGACCGTGTGGAGTTCTGCCCACGGTCGACATCACTCAGCCACTGACGACCTGCATTCTCGCTGGATCTGACTTCAGTACGTTGTATGTCGCTAACGGCACCAAACTGTTCAAGCGAAAGCTGACGGTCAAATAGCACAGGCGAGTGTGGTGTTTCGTGGCCGGGTCGTCGCAATTCTGGCGTTCGCCAAAAGATTGGGACGGTTTCGGCCATATAATCAGTGAAAACCTGTCGAAACAACTATTGTCTGGACGGTTGTGTGGTTTGCGTCTAGGATGCGGCAAGTAAGCTGGCGTGTTGGTCCATGTTCTCTGGCCACGATGTCGCTTTACGAGTTTCAACCAGCCAACTCGATGCATTCGGGACTTTTTCGGTGAGTGATGTTCCTAACTTTTCGACAGACAAACGCCTGGCGAATCCGGGGCAGGTGACTTCTGTTTATGTCCTGCTGTTTATAGCTGCTATTGTGGTCTTTTTCCTGATCCGTTTCTACGGAGAAGGTTTGACCATTCGACCGGCTGCGGGAGCCGTAACAACTGTCTCTGCAAAAGCAGCGACGACCAGCGATGCTTCACATCTGCTGCCGCAGGTGCTGGTCGCTCTGATCACAATCATTACGACCGCAAGGATTCTTGGAGCCGTTTGCCTGCGCTGCGGTCAGCCGCGAGTGATCGGAGAAGTCTGCGCGGGGATTGCTCTTGGTCCTTCGTTACTCGGGCGAGTCGCCCCGGATGTTATGACGACTTTGTTTCCGTCTTCAGTCTCGCCGGTGCTGGGGATTCTCGCTCAGATCGGTGTGATTCTCTACATGTTCTTGATCGGGCTTGAGCTCAACTCCGGATTGCTGAAATCGAAAGCTCACGTAACCGTTGCGATATCGCACGCCAGCATCGTCGCTCCTTTTCTGCTGGGTTCGTTTCTCGCTCTCTTCGTTTTCGAAAAATACGCGCCGGCTGGCGTTTCCTTTACCAGCTTTGCATTGTTCCTTGGCGTGGCGATGTCGATCACCGCCTTTCCGATCCTGGCGCGGATCCTGACAGACCTGCAACTGAATCAAACGGAACTGGGAGTCATCGCACTCAGTTGTGCGGCCGCTGATGATGTCACGGCATGGTGCCTGCTGGCGTTTGTTGTCGGAGTGACTCAGGCCGACCTCTATGGAGCTGTTTTGACGATCGTGCTGACCGGTGCCTATATCGGACTGATGTTCGGCGTGTCGCGTCCATTGCTGAATCGGCTGCTTCCGGATTCGAAGGAGTCTGAACTGCCCGTTGGCGTCACGGCCTGGGTTCTGATTGCAGTTTTAGCCTCAGCACTCATCACGGAAGCGATTGGCATCCACGCCATTTTCGGTGCCTTTCTGCTGGGAGCAGTGATTCCCCACGACAGCTTGCTGGCTCGATCATTCCGTAACAAACTGGAAGATGTTGTCTCGATTCTGCTGCTGCCTGCATTCTTCGCTTATACCGGAACTCGAACGCAAATCGGGCTGCTTTCGGAATGGCCGGACTGGTGGTTCTGCCTGTTGATCATCATCGTCGCGACCGTTGGAAAGTTCGGAGGCACGTTTGTTGCGGCGAAGTTCACCGGACTGGATTCTCGCACCTCCGCTTCGCTCGGCATTCTGATGAATACTCGTGGACTGATGGAACTTATCGTGCTGAACATCGGCCTGGATCTCGGAGTGATCTCGCCGACGTTGTTTGCGATGATGGTTCTGATGGCCCTGGCGACGACCATTGCCACAACTCCGATTCTTCGACGGCTGCTGCCTCAGGCATCGCCAGTTGCTGAACCGTCATCCATTCGTTCCTGACACGTTTTTGTGCCCTCCAATCAATTGGGTGGCGTGCTTCCATGCGGTTTTGAATTCAAGTGCATGGCACCTGTTTCCTTCGCCTCATTTCGCGCAGAACCCTGGTTCTTGAGTGATTCTGCAAAGTCAACATCATCAACTATTGATGAACGCCATTTTGGTGGATATTGAAATCGCCTTTTCAACAGTATGTCGACCTCTTTGACTTCATTTCCTCGCTGCAGTGAAAGTTGGATAGTCTTTCCTTCCTGCGCCTTAATTTCACAAAGTAGATCCCTGGTCAGCTCAGAAGGTGCCTTACCATCGAGTCTCAAGACCTCATCGCCATTTTTTACGCCACCGATGGCACCAGGGGATTCATTCTCCACATTCAACACAACCAGTGATGTTGTTGATCGAAACACGATCCTTAAACCACTTGCGTCTACCGGAAAGGGTGTGGTATCCAAATCTATAGCGTCGCCGATGAAACAGCATTTATTGGGGAAATCGAAAGCAAGTTCGAATCGTGATAGCAAAGGGATGCCGACTTGATTCACCTCTCCCACCATCGCAAAAACGTTTGAAAAATTCGCTCCCAAGAAGCTGATTTCTTTAATAACAATAGCGCGATTGATACGGACTCCAGATCCATCGGATGTTTGAAGACGGCCTGCTTCAACTGCTTGCCCTGAGCGAACTAAAATATCCGCTAGCTTCGTATCGATGTCTAAGCATCCGTTGTTTCCAGTGTCCACCTTGAAATCCCGATTGCCCACCACAGGGAGCGTTAACGGGAGGACCGGACAAGACAAGTGGAAATCCAGAGGGACCCTTTTGTAGCCTTTCGTTGACTCCGGTAATGATTTCGAAAACACAGGCTCAACACCGCAGAATATCAAGACGCGTGACGCAAGCAGGTCCATTCCGATAACTGCTCGCATTTCCGTCCCCACGATGGCTTGTATGGAATCGAGATCCAGTTCTACCACAGTAGTTTGGATTGCTGGAAAATCTTCGAATCCGACTTTGACATTCTCAAATGCTTTGACCGTTTTAACCGCAGACGGCAATCTTGCTTTCAAAAGTTTACTGTTGTTGGACGTAAATCGGCGGGATAGAGTGGGATCAACGACTGTAACAGTTGAGCCCGTGTCCAAAATACACCGAGTCTTGACTCCGTCGATAATGCCATCGGTCAGAATCAGCCCTAATTGTTCATACCCCGGAGGGGCGGCTATGGCGGAGCATGCTGCCGTGTTTGTCGACGTGGAAACTCCAATCACCGTGAGGACAAACACGGCAGAAAAGATTACGGTACAGAATGACGTCATCTGGGTTTTTGGTTCCATGATTCGAAGGCTGTGGGCCGACGGTGGCGTTGATGTGCAGTCCATATGGCGATTCAGCCAGGCTTCTCTCAAAACATGCATCGACCGAGCACGCATACGGCGACACAAGATCAACGCCATACACATGCGTGGTGCAAGTTATCCTGTCGGGGCCATCCGGGGCCATCCAAACCTGGTGCCTAAGCGACAATTCACAGCGGCAGATTTCCCTGGGCCGTTTTTCAGCCTACTGAACTGCCACTGATTGCAGGGCAGGTTTTGCTGTAGCATTTAATCTGGCGGTCGGCGTAATGCGACTGGCGGATCGGCGTCTACCGATCCCCGCACAGCATCCGGATGCCATCCGCACGTTTTGTAATTTCACTCGAGCCTGGTGCTTACTTCATCCGTCGGAGTTGCCCCGGCGTGCATCTTTGCGAGGTGCCCTTCCAGCGATTGCAGCAGTCCATCGATCGTCAGCTCATGGATCTCGTGTGGAGGATTCCACGGGAACCAACGAAACCCATGATGCTCTGTCAGCCTGATTTTGACCGGGTGTTTTAACCAGGCCAGAAACACATACAGCACTTTCTCAATCGAGCCTTCCCCGCCGTATCGCTTTTCGTTCACAAGGTAGCGATTCTCAAAACGGAAGTCTGGATCGACGTCGATGTCCTGTTCCGTTATTCCGGTTTCCTCAGCCAGTTCCCGCAAAGCGCACTGCAGTTCAGTTTCTCCTTCATCGACGTGTCCCTTTGGCAGGTCCCAGCGATGCGGATGCTTCATGAGCAGAAAGGATTCAATTGGCTTGCCGCGTACGATAAGAAATCCACATGAGATCGGTTTCTTCATATTGCGGTATCCTCCATTTTTCAGAGATGATTTCTGTGCCGAATTCTGGACCGATCACGAAATCGGTGTTCTCATTCCGTGATAAAATCTTGTCTTTTATGGCTCTGTGTCTGCGATCTTTTGCGATGGTCAAGCAATAGAAAGCAAGCTGGGACTGACACGGAGGGCTGACGCCCAACCGCTCGCCGGTTCAGCGCACCTGGGGGCCGGAAAGGATTCTCGAATTGCCGCGAGGCGACGCTCGAGTCCAAGTCGCAGCATAGTATCGCCCCCAATCGTTGGTTGACATGCATACGGAATGTGGCAGGCGGCGAAGTCCTCCTCGGCCGGCATGGCAAGAAGGACCTCCCGGAATCCTCGGCTGCACCCGATTCAGATCTCTTTCCGCAGCTCGCTGGCATCGGGATCGCATTGCGATAAAAAACACCCTGAAATCAACTCCGTTTTGAGACAGGAATTCTCTATGAGCACAGGGTTTGGAATTGTTGGCACGGGCATGATCGCGCACTTCCATGCGAAGGCAATCCAGGCCATGCCCGGCGGGCAGGTCGTTGCGTGTTTCAATCAGAACGTCGACAAGGCCAAAGCTTTCGCGACTGAGTACGGCTGCAAAGAGTATGCAACGCTGGATGAAATGCTGGCCGATCCAAACGTGGGCATCGTCACGATTTGCACGCCCAGCGGTGCTCATCGCGATCCTGCGATTGCCGCAGCAAAGGCGGGGAAACATGTGGTCGTGGAGAAGCCGCTCGAGATTACTCTGGAGCGTTGTGATGACATTATCAACGCATGTCAAAAGTATGGCGTAAAGCTCTGCACAATTTTCCCATCACGCTTCAGCCCCGCGAACGTGGCATTGAAAGCGGCCATTGACCAGGGGCGTTTCGGCCGAATCACGCTGGCTGATACCTATGTGAAATGGTGGAGAACTCAGGAGTATTACGACGGCGGCGGTTGGCGCGGCACGTGGGCTCTGGATGGCGGCGGAGCGTATATGAATCAGGCCATTCACAATGTTGATCTGCTTTCCTGGCTGATGGGCGACGTGGCCGAGATCGCCGGTTTCACGGGAACACTCGCCCATGAACGCATCGAAGTCGAAGACGTAGGAGTTGCCTGCCTGAAATTTGCCAACGGTGCTATCGGCGTGATGGAAGCCACCACGGCCGCCTGGCCAGGTTTGCTGAAGAAGACCGAAATTCACGGCAGCCGCGGCACAGTGATTGTCGAACAGGACTCGATTCTGCGTTGGGAGTTCGCAGATGAGAAACCTGAAGACGCGGAGCTTCGAGCAAAGCTCGGCGCAGGCTCAGCGACCTCCGGCGGTGCATCAGATCCCAAGGCGATTTCATTTGTCGGTCATCAACTGCAGCTTGAAGATTTTGTCGACGCAATCAAGACCGGACGACCACCGCGAGTTGACGGTGCTGAAGGCCGTAAAAGCGTTGAGATTATTCTGGCGATCTATGAAGCGTCGCGAACCGGCCAGAGTCAAAAGCTGCCGCGATAAATGCTGCGGATCGGCGCTCAGAGCGAATTTGCTCTGAGCGCCGGTTGAAGGGATTCTTGTTCAGTGGACGGACTCATCGGAATCGGAGAACTCGCCGGACTAACAGCCGCCGCATTATGGGCGTGCTCCAGTTTGTTTTATGGCCGCACGAAACTGTCTGCCTGGCAGATTAATTTCGGCAAGAACTTTCTGGCATCGATTATTCTTTGCCTGCACTTGTTCGTCGTCACAAGCCTGGCCGGACGATCCCTGTTTGCGGCGGATCGCAACACGTGGCTGTTGCTTATCGTCAGCAGCGCGATCGGGATTTTGATCGGCGATACATTCTATTTTCGTAGCCTGCAGATCCTGGGGCCGCGCCGCGCACTGATCGTCTCGATGACTTCGCCTTTGTTCGGAGCGATCATTGGCTGGACGGTGTTGCACGAAACGCTTTCGTTTTTGAGCATCTCCGGGATCCTGCTGACATTGTTCGGCATTGCGATCGTTGTTACGGAGCGAGGAGCAGCAGCTGAGACGCCCGGACATTTTCCAGCTTCGATGTCTCGCGGAGTCGCCATGGGACTGCTGGCGTCTTTATGTAACGCATGCGGCGGAACCTTCAGCCGTCTCGGAACGTTCGGCAGCGAGAAGCTTTCCGCGGGCGGCTGCGATCCGCTCGAAGCGACTGTGATTCGAGTTTGTGTGGCGTCAGCCAGTTGCATCGCGATTGCCATCGTCACAGGGCAATTGCTCAGTACAGCTCGCAAATCGTTTGATCCGTCGGCCTTGAGATCCTATCTGCCGGCCGTGATTTGTGGTCCATGGCTGGGGATCTGGATGAGCCAGATTGCGTACAAGAATTCGTATCTTGCAATCGTACTGACGCTGACGTGCACGACGCCGCTGTTCGTGATGCCGATGCTGCGAATTGCCTACGGCTACCAAATTACGGGACGAGCGATCATCGGCACGCTGGTGGCGTTGACCGGCGTCTATTTGACGGTGGCATGACGGCGTGTTGATTTAGTCGTGTATTGATCGTTTTCGTTTAACGGCGAGCCGGAGGCGCAGGCGAAATCCAGCAGCAACGCCTGCGGCTTGCCGTTAAACAATGCGGCCACGAACCGCTGGCTACTTCGGCAGGCCTTCATTGAGTGGCTGCAAATCTTTCGGGATGAAGAAACCATCTTTGCGAATCAGTTCTCCGTCGAACCAGATTTCGCCACCGCCATAGTCGGCTCGCTGGATCAGCACAAGGTCCCAGTGAACTCGACTGCGATTGCCGTTGTCGGCTTCTTCGTAAGCATTGCCTGGCGTGAAGTGGAATGATCCGCCGATCTTTTCATCGAACAAAGTATCCAGCATTGGATGCAGAATTCGATTATTCGTCCCGAAAGACCATTCGCCGATATAACGAGCACCTTCGTCGGAATCGAGCACCTGGTTCAGCCGTTCCGGAGCATTTCGACACGTGGCGTTGATGATCTTTCCGTCTTTTAATTCAAACCGAATCCCATCAAACACTGTTCCCTGGTATCGCGATGACGTGTTAAACAGGATCGTTCCATTGACGCTGTTCCGAACAGGAGCCGTAAAGCATTCCCCATCCGGAATATTGGATTCTCCGGCACACGGAATGACCGGAATGTCTTTGATGGAGAAACGAAGATCGGTTCCCGGAGCGGTGATGTGGACTTGATCGGCAGCTTCCATCCGAGCTTTCAACGGCAGCAGATCCTTCGCCATTTTTGCATAGTCAGCGGTGCAGACGTCAAAGTAAAAGTCTTCGAATTGCTCGCAGCTTTTGCTGGCCGCCTGAGCCATCGACGGAGTCGGATACCGCAGGACTACCCAGCGAGTTTTCGGGACGCGGATCTGCACATGAACCGGCTGCCACCAATGCTGCTGATAGAGATCCATACTGGTCCCGGCGACATCGGAGAATTCATTGGAATTCGCTGATCCGCGAATGCCAATGTACGCACTCATCTCGGTCATTACCGCCGCTTCGAACTTTCCCGCCAGCGACATGCTCTCGGCCGTTGCTCCTCGATACAGACTGCGCAGCACGACGTTGTTCTTTATCGATACGATCGGCGTCGCGCCGACACGATAGGCTTCTTCAACCAGGCGGCAGATCAGATTGGGTTCGGGCAGATCAAACGCCTCGATCAGAACTTTCTGTCCCGGCTGCAGCCGACAGCTATGATGAATCAAGACCTGAGCAAGGCGGTCAATTCTGGGATCCTGCATAACGAATTTCTTTGCCAAAAGTATATGGTTGGAGAAATCTCCGGATGATCAATGCGGCCGAAAGGTCCTGTCGCCTCAACCTGTTTACAAACAGGGAGACAAACATTTTTGAAGGATAGGTCGGCTCGAAATTCGCGACAGTCCTTGACCCTGCACGGCTCTACAAGCCGCATTCTGCCGAGTTGGTCAGCTCCTGACAACTGGTGCTCAGTTCCGATGCCCAATCCCGGCAATGCCCTCATCGCCGCAATCATTCAGCCGCAATTATCCAGCCGCAATTATCCAGTGGTGCGCATACCGGCGGCAATTCCCTGAACCGAAAGCCGCAGGAGATCTCGTAATCGCTGAAGATCGCTTTCATCAACTACACTGTCCAACTTTCGGCGTCTTCGCAGCAGCTCAATCTGGATCAGATTCAGCGGGTCGATATCCGGGTTTCGCACTTCGATCGATCCCTGAAACCAACGCGTTATCGCGAGCAGTTCCGAACCGCCCACAAGATCCAGAATCGTCTGTCGAGACCGATCTCGTTCGCTGGCGATCAGCTTCCAGATCTGTCCGCGCTGCTCCTCATCGCTGCACAATTCCGAATAGCACTGCCCAACGTACATGTCGGTCTTTGCCAGTGCGGTCGCTGCGTTATCGATCGTGGCCTGAAAGAAGGGCCATTGACGATACATTTCCAGAATACGTTGCCAGCCCGAACGATTACTGTACTTCACTTCCGATAAGGCTGTCCCCAGTCCGTACCATGCGGGAATCAGGCATCGATTCTGAGTCCATGCGAAGACCCACGGAATGGCTCGCAGATCATTCAGAGTTCGCTGGCCTGTTCGACGAGAAGGCCGTGAAGCGATCGGCAGGTTTTCGATTTCTTCGATCGGTGTCGCCTCGCCGAAGAATTCAATAAAGCCCGGCGTATCGACCAACTGTCGATACGCCTGCAGAGACTGCTCAGCCAGTGATTCCATCAGCTCGCGCCATTCGGTATGGACAACCGGGCGAGGAACATTGCTGGCGACGAGCGTGGCAAAAGTAACCTGTTCCAGATGACGATAAGCCACTTGAGTATCATCGTATCGCTCGGCAAGAACTTCCCCTTGCTCCGTGAGTCGCAAAGAACCACCCAACGCATCCGGTGGCAAGGAAAGTATCCCGCGTGCAGCCGGACCGCCACCACGTCCCAGTGAGCCACCGCGACCGTGGAAAAATGTCATGCGAATTCCGCGTGCCGCGGCGACCTGATGCAATAAATCCTGTGCTCGATCGAGACCACAGCAGGCTGCCAGGTAGCCGCCGTCTTTCGTGCTGTCTGAATAACCGACCATCACGATCTGTCGATTATTCTGAGCCTTCAGATGTTCCGCAAAAACAGGCTGATCCAGAATGTCTGACATGACCGCCGGAGCAGCCTTCAGATCGCCTATTTTTTCGAACAACGGGATGATTCGCAACGCGTGCGTTGGCACTGTTGTTGTCGCCGCCGCGGATGCCTGTAACTCCGAACAAGCGCGGCGCCACAGCCAGAGAACCGTCAACATGTCAGATGGCCAGCGAGTCATGCTGATGATATGACCGCCCAGACAGTTTGGTCCAAATCGTATAATGGCCTGCAGCAGCATCCGAAACAAGGAAAGGGTTTCGAGTGTCAGCGGCGCCAACGTCGATTCGTCAAGAGGCTTCGCTGTGCCCATGCTCCGGATCAGCACCGCCTGACGCTCCGGTTCACTGAGTGTCGCAAAGTCGGCACAATCGCCAGTCACCCTCAGCAATTCTGTCATGACTTCTCGATAACGCCCGGCGTCCTGGCGAACATCCAGTCGAGTCAGATTCAGCCCGAAGACTCGCGTCAGATCAAACCAACGCTGAACTTCTGCAGCCAACGCCCGCTGACCATGACATTGTCGCAGACTGACAACCAACGCGTCGACATCGTGTTCCAGTTCATGACCATCGCAATACGCCCCGTCCAGAGCGGGCTGCGTCATGCTGGTGCAGCGGGACTGTTTCAGTCGCCATTCAATCAGGCGGATCCATCGTCGATAGATCTCATGCGGTGCGACTCGGGCCAGTGTTTCTGCAAACTCCGGCCACCGAGTTTCAGCGATCGACAACGCATTGGGAAGGTCGTTCTTCAGAGTCACTTCATTGCGTGATACAGACAGAAAATCGTACAACCTGTGACACCAGTCAAGATGTCGATCAATGGCCGTATCACGGAGCCAGATTAACGTACGTTCGGTAATATCCCAGGTGACTCCCGGATGCCCATCGCGGTCACCGCCCATCCACGAACCAAAGCGGAGGAAGCGGGGAATCGTGAATTCGAACTGAGGAAACTCTCTGGCCAGCGCCATGCGGAGAGATTGGTAGATCTCGGGAACAACTTCCCACAAACGTGGCATGATCGAAAGACCACGCTCAACTTCTTCCAGTACCGACGGTCTCATCGGACGCAGGAACTCAGTCTGCCATAAGACTGTCAATTCGGCCGCCAGTCGAGATCGCACACCGTCCCGCTCGCGTGGCAGAAGATCCTGTCGATCCATCTCCACCAGACAATGGCGCATGCGCCGCAGCTTGGAGCGAATCGAGCGCCGCTTTGCTTCGCTGGGATGAGCCGTGAAGACCAATTCGACATCAAGGAGATTCAACGCCTGCTGAACTCCTTCTGCGTCGAAGCCCGCCGCTTTCAACTGTTGAATTGACGCGCCAATTGATTC
>CAMAXD010000193.1 GCA_945861975.1 Candidatus Kuenenia stuttgartensis
GAACAGCGACGCAAGTGGACCAAGAAACATATTGAACGCGGGAGCCATCAGATCAAAGATGTTGCGGCCGGAATTCTTCGCCAAATAGGCAACTCCAATCGCCAGAGAAGTCACAACCAGACCAACAACAACAGAAAGCACTCGCGCGAATCCCACTTCGGTCAGCCTCTTCTTTGCACCCTGACGAATACGTCCGTAAAGATCTGCAGCGAAGACGGCACTGATACTGTTGACCCCTGAAACCAATGTCTGCATAGCATCGCAAACCAGGACGGCAAGAATGACACCGCCGATCCCCGCCGGCAATTGATGAGCAAAGAAATGGGGCATCACTTTGTCCCCGTGTTTCACGACGGTGTGTCCATTTTCAACGACAAAAATCCCTTCCGGCAGATAGGTTGGATGTTGCAGATAAAACGCCAGCAGAGCCAAACCACACAATGCCAGCAGTACTCCAATCGTGACATCAGTCAACGCCGCGACAAGGTAGCTGCGTTTCGCTGATTTCAATGACGTTGTGGAAAAATACCTCTGCAATACCACTTGATCAGAGCCATGGGTGCAGATCACCCAAAAGAAGTTCAACATCGCTGCTGTCACAACTGTCATTCGAACTGTTGGATCCATGCTGAATAAAATCAGCTTGGTATGCCCGGCAGAATTCTCGGCTGCAAGTCGCCACCATTCGGCAGGCCCTGTACCGGTCGTCCAGATCACATATCCCAGAGTCGTGATCGTCCCGCCGAACAACATCAATGACTGCAGAACATCGTTCCAGATCGCCGCTCGAAAACCTCCGACACTTCCATAGACCGTCGCCGACAATCCCACCGCAACGATAATCCAATACAGAAACGATTCACGAAGAGGGTGTGAAGCCTCTGACGAACTGAACCACTGAGCAATTGGATCCTGAGTTTCAATGGGTATCAGCGTGCCGACCATCTGCGTGAGTGCCAATGACCCAACATAGGTCACCATGGACATCCAGCCCAGTCGCAGGAAGAGAAACAGAACACTGCCAATAATTCGAGTCTGCACATCGAATCGTCGCTCCAGGTACTCATACGCGCTGGTAAACCTCAGCCGCATAAAAAATGGGACCCAGACGAACAAAACCACCGACATACTCAGAGGCAGCGCCAGGTATTGTGCGAACATGGCGACACCGTTCTTAATCATTTCCCCGGGCACACCCATATAGGAAATACTGGACATCAAAGTGGCCAGCACACTTAAGCCCACGGCGACCCAGGGCATACGTCGCCCACCCAGAAAGAACTCGCTGGTACTGGCCTGACGCCTCGACGACCAAATCACGATCCCCATCGTGATCAATAAATAGACCGCCAGTCCGAGGAAATCGATCAACTGCAAACGATCACGAGGGGCCGGGGCGGTACGAACAGCTATCATGAAGTCATCGACAGAATGCATGCTGGAATTCCTCTGGCCGGATTTTGATCGACTGTTCCGGATGGCCCTCAAGTGAGCAACCATAGGTGCGGTTGGACTGTCTGTGGGCCAAGCGTATCAGTTTCGGAGGCCCATAAGCAATCCAGCCAATTGTGCGTATCCAGTTCGCATCGGGAACACAAGGACAGTTGCGGAACATCGGCCATTCCAAAATGGCAGGTTGACATACTGCGTGAGCCGTCACAATGAATACTGGGACAATGAATACCGGGACACTGCATCACAGCGAATTGCGAGCGGTGAGTGCAGCCACCTCTGATCTTCGTCAGCAGAGTCCGGTATGGGCAGTGATGGCGAATCGCAGGTGGATCAGTGCGCACCGCATGACACGAAATGAGTCGCAGATTTTCCGGATCGGCTTAACGCGTTGTGGCACTCGGGGTAGATTCTATGTCTCGCGATCATCCGACATAGAAAGTGCTGGGGACACTTAACCGGGCGGGGGAAGGTCGCGTTTTTCTTCGGCATAGCTGAGACGAACATAGACGGGTTCGAGAGTTTCGGGGATCGAAAACTCTTTTCGGCTGACCATGTCGGTGCCCAATCGAGCAATCGTGGAAGCTCGAGGCTGCCAGCAGGACTCTGCAAGTAGCCGGTGATTGATGGCTAATTCGGGACGCAGTTTCATCAGTCCCGGACCTGTCAGAATATGATCCTGTGGCAAGGTCTCCTGGCCAGTCACATGAATCCGACCGATCAGTTGCCGACATCCAGAGACGGTGTCCAGCTGATAAGTCCCGGCAAACACTTCTCCTCGCTGAGCATCAACGAGAGCCGTGACGAGGGCTTCTTCATCAGGAGCCTGCTGGGCAATCGCGCGGAGTGTATCGACAGCAACCAGATGCGACTGATTTAGCCACGCGAATGTCTTGGCAAAAACGAGCCCAACTCGCAGGCCGGTGAAACTTCCCGGCCCAATGCTGACAGCGACCGAGCGAATATCCGTTGGCTTGAGACTTAGCTCACGCAGGAGTTTGTCGACCTCGGTGACAAGCGATTGCGCATGGCGAACTCCACCGGATGCGAGAGTTCGCTCAGCCAATAGGTTTGAGCCATCGACGATGGCAACGGATCCCAATGATCCCGATGTTTCAACAGCGAGCAGCATCGAACGATTCTGATTAGAGGTTGGTGGCAGAAAGCTGAGGATCGTGGGCTGGCTTCCAGTCGATCAACTGCAACTCCACTTTGTTGAATCCACGGAACGAATTAATCACCGGTGCAAAGCTGATGGAGAATGGTCCACGGACGGAGGCGAGTTCTTCGGCCCATTCGCCGCGTCCCCATGCAACAGCTCGCATGATCGTTCCCTGTTGGCGAACCTGCAGCGAAAGATGTCGAGAACCTTCGCCCATGGTTTTCGGTGGCTCGGCCAGATCGACTCGATTGGCCACGAAACGTGGCTGAGGATTCGCCTGACCAAACGGACCCAGCCGCTCCAGTTCCTGCACCGCGCGGAGATTGACTTCCTTGAGAAGTACCTCCGCATCAATGGCCAGTTCTGTGTCTTCCGGAGTGGGGTGGAAATTCTCGGCAGCCCACGCCGCCAGAGTATCTCGCACCAGGCCGACTGCAGTGGCTTTCAATCGTACACCGGCTGCCGCTTTGTGGCCGCCGAAGCCGGTAATATGCTCGCGACAAGACGCAAGCCCAGCATACAAATCGAAGCCAGCCCACGAGCGACCAGATCCAGTCCCCGTTCCATCGTCACGGAGAGCGATCAGAATCGTCGGCTTGCTGAATTCGTCCTTCATGCGACTGGCCACAATCCCGATGACTCCGGGGTGCCAGTCGTGATTAGCCAGAACGAGCGTCTTGTGATTTTCCCACTCCGGATTCTCCGCCACCATTTCTTTGGCTTGTTTGAAGATGCGACGTTCGACAGTCTTGCGATTTTCGTTAAGTTCATCGAGATACTGAGCCAGCCGGTCGGCTCGTTCGACGTTCTCCGTCGTGAGTAGTTCGACCGCCAGTCGAGCCTGACCAAGTCGTCCTGCGGCGTTGATTCGCGGGCCAACAGCGAAACCCATATCGTCGCTGCGAAGTTCCGGCTTTTCCGTGAGCCCTGCAATTTTCAGCAGAGCTTTCATCCCGGGCGTCGACTGTTCACGAAGGCTTTGTAAGCCATAACGCACGATGACTCGGTTTTCGCCGATCAAAGGCACAACATCCGCGACAGTACCAACGGCGGCAAGTCCAACAGCCTGCTTAAGAAACTCCTTCATTCGTGGCGAGGCTTTCTTGCCATCACCCAGGCGCTGACAGATGGCCCAGGCCAGTTTAAAGGCAACACCAGCACCACAAAGCTCACCAAAAGGATACTCGGTTCCCGGTAAGCGAGGATGCACGAGAGCCAGAGCATCGGGCAAGAATTCGCCGATGTGATGATGGTCGGTGATGATCAGGTCGAGCCCTATGGATTTGGCAAATGCAGCTTCTTCGACACTGGCAATCCCACAGTCGACGGAAACAATCAATCGTTTGGGGTCTTCATCGAATAATTGCTGAAGTGCGTTTTTGTTGATGCCGTAGCCTTCTTCCATGCGGCAGGGAATATAGTAATCCACATTCGCGCGATTGAGCTGCAGGCAGTGCCAGAGAATGCTGGTCCCGGTGACGCCGTCAACGTCATAGTCTCCGTAGATGGTGATGCGTCTTTGATCTTTGATGGCGGCGAGGATCAGGTCAGCGGCCTGATCGATACCCGGCAACTGTGATGGATCATGCAGATCGCTCAGCCGAGCATCCAGAAAACTGCTCGCAGCAGCGGCCTCCGAGAAGCCTCGTGCAATCAGCACCTGAGCCAACAGGGGAGAGATTTTCAGTTGGCCACAGAGCCTGCGAATGGCAGATTCGTTATGAGGCTGAAATGTCCATTTTCTTGACACGAAAGAATGCTCCGACGAATCAACTACCAGTTGATCGCTGACTGTTGATCGCTGACTATGGTTCAGGAGGTTTGAAGGACGGGATTTCACGAGTCGTCCGCTCGTGCAGATTTGACTGATCCAACTCAATCTCCACAATCAGTTCGGTATCACCCAGCAGAATTTTGTCACCCGTCTTCAGGATGACTCGATCGATATCCTGTTCGTTGACGATCGTCAGATTTGTGGACTCGTTGTCGACCAATTCAAATCCACCATCTTCTGATGCACAAATCTCGGCATGAATCCTACTGAGCAGCAAATCATTGATCACAATATCCGCTCGATGGCTGCGTCCGATCGTGACAGGCAGATCTCCAATCGAGAGCTGAATGAAACCATCAGAAAAGATTGCTGATTTCAAAGTTAATCGAGACATCTCAAATCTCACGAATTCCACACGGCGGCGGGAAAAGCCGTCTTCCGAACACAGCATGATAGGAGATTCCCCGCCAATCAGAAGTACTCCTGACCGGCACAATTGGAATCATTTGCAAATCCGGATGCGGGAATTTCCTCAGTGGTCATGCGGGGCTCGCGCGAGCAGTCATATTCAGAGCTAGTGTTCAGGCGACACTTGAAATCTTGAAGTGCCTTGTCGCACATCTCAGAGGAAGCCATGTCTCGCCGGTCGAATCCAAAAACACAGAAGAACAAAGCCAGGTTGGCGCCCTCTTCTCCGAGCGGAGCACTCAGTCTCGCGGTTGTTCAGCCCTCAGAGTCAGCCAGTATTCAGAGAGAACTGCTGGCCGCGTCATTGCTGGAAGCGCTCACGTCAGCCCGCCAGGTCGACGGCGTTTTTTCTGATTACGGCTGTGTGAACCAGGACATTCTCGAATCCGCGTCTGTGGCTCCGTCATCGCTTCAGCCGACGGCACGGCTTTCCGTCGGAGAGATAGAGGTGCCCTGCGATAATGCGGTTGCAACTGCCACGGCTATGCTGGAACCTGAAGACGATGAGTTCGATTTCGACGCTGAATTTGGGGCCAATATCTTTGCTGATCAAGAGCCCGCTTCCGCTCGGGCGACTACATTTGCCGAGATTTCCGGCGCGGTGTTACAGGAATTGAAAGCGTCTGAGTCAGTGACGCAGGATGAAGCAGCAAAGACGGGGAATAATAAATCAGAGACATGGGATGAAATCAGTCTCGAAGTCTGTTGCTTTAAGGAAAGCCCTGAGCTCAAGCAACCACTATTCGAGAACGCCGCAGCTTACGAATCTGAAACGGAAGACTCGGTCAGTGCCGACTGGGACACTGCTGAAGAACTTGATGTGGACTCAGATACGGATGATGTTGGCGAAGAAGTCTTCAATGCAGAGACTTCCGGCGAGCATTCTCAGGGCGAGTCATTGCATTCAAGTCCCGTCTCAATAATCGATGCGGCCGTAGAGATTCTCTCGCAAGCTGTTGATACGCAAGATATCCACCGCATCCCATCAACTGATCCCATTACATCAACTGATCTGAATGTGCAGCAGCCGGACTTTGAACCGACCCTGACGAACCAATCGAATTTCTCTGGCGGTAGTCTGAAGAGCGAACTGAAAGAGCTGACGGAAACTCTACGCAATGAGTTTCGTCAGTCACTGGAGTCAATGCAGGCCAGCCAGGCCGCGGCCAATGCGGCGCAGTCGGAAGTCCTGAAAACTCTGACGGAGATCATGTTTCAGTGCGCCGGAAGCCGCGACATCTCTGCGGATGCGCTTGAGAAAGCTTTTTCCAGAGTGGAAGAGCGGCTCCTGTCTCGTATTGAAGGCATGGCAGGCAGTGTGGTTCCGACTCAGAATTCTCCTGCGGCAACATCTCCCGGACCTGTGGCAACACGAACCGGGAACGGGAGCCCAATGAAACTGCAGAATGCGGCGAGTTCTGTCACGCGATCGTGGGAGCAGATTAAGCATGAGATGATGAACAAGGGAGAATTGACAGAGGCCTCTTCGGCGAGCAAGCCGCAGAAGTCGGCGGCTGCACTTCCGGAAGTTGCTCAGCTCACATCTGACAGGCATTTTCGATTACGAGAACAGGATCTGTCACTGGAGATCCCCAGTGCGATTGATCCGGAAGTTGTCTCTGATCAGGAACTACGAGACGCCTTCCGAGAGCGGGAAGCATTCATTACGACGTTGATTGCCAGAATTCGTCGACAGCAGGAATCCGCGACGGGACAATTGTCTGCGGACCAATTGCGAACCCTTGCGGAAGAGCTTCCGGATGAATTGGCCGAACAGGTTCGTCACACGCTGAAGCAAATGGACGACCTGGCTCGCATGGGCGAACTGGAGTTGTCATTGGAACGAGCCCGCATTGCTCGCCAGGTGAATCAACTGGCACATTCGTGCCAGTTACTGGAACGAAATGCACGGCAGATGGGAATGATCGTCAACGCGGACGGAACGATCGTGCATGGTCCGAATCAGGCTGGTCGCGGCAGTGGTTCGCGTCGCTGGCTCGGTAAGCTGGGCTTCGGGCAGTAGTGAAAACTGAAGGTCCGCCCGGCCTGCTTTGAAACTTTGCGTGCGCCAACTATGATCGCGGCAGGAGTGTGATCCGATATTCCTGTTTCCAGCGAAATTCATGCAGGAGCCAGCCGTGCGCAATATTGACCGCCGAATCTTTCTTCAAGCTTCTCTGGCTGCAGGAATGGCCAGCGCGATGCAGACTGTTCCTGTACTGGCAAGCTCAGTCGCTGCTGAATCGAAGATGAAGTTTGGGCTGGTGACCTACTTGTGGGGCAAGGACATGGATTTGCCCACATTGATCTCGTCCTGTGAAAAGTCAGGTTTGGGCGGCATCGAGGTTCGCACAGAGCATAGGCATGCCGTGGAACCGTCACTTTCAAAACTTCAGCGAGCGGAAGTTCGCAAGCGGTTCGAGGACAGCCCGGTGGAGTTGGTGGGCTATGGCTCGAATGCTCAGTTTCATGACGCAGAGCCAGAGAAACTGAAAGCAAATATTGAACTGACCAAACAGTATATTCAATTGATGCACGACTGCGGCGGTAGCGGCGTTAAAGTAAAGCCAAACAGCTTTCTCAAGGGCGTCGAGCACGAGAAGACAATCGAGCAAATCGGAAAAGCGTTGAACGAAGTGGCCGCTTACGGCCAGGAGTATGGCCAGCAGATTCGTGTGGAAGTTCACGGTCCAGGGACCAGCGAGTTGCCGGTGATCAAAGCCATCTTCGATGTGGCTGATCATCCGAATGCGGCGGTCTGCTGGAATTCGAATGGGGAAGATCTGAAGGGTGAAGGGCTGGAGCACAACTTCAATCTGGTGAAATCGAGATTCGGAAAAACCGTGCATGTGCGTGAACTCAACATTGACGACTACCCTTACCAGCAGCTCATCAGCCTGTTCCATGCGAACAAATATGACGGCTGGATTTTGCTGGAAGCTCGTACAGAACCCGCAGACAAAGTTGCGGCATTGACTGAGCAGCGGATTGTGTTTGAGCAGATGGTCAGTAAAGCTCAGGGCTGATCGCCACAAATGCTGCGGTGCCGACAGTGCTGCGGTGCCGACAGTACTGCAGTACCGACAGTACTGCAGTACCAACTTAGCTTCGTATGCCGACGTGATCACAGGTAACAACGTGACCGCCGGAGTTTCCTCGAACCAAAATCAGGTAACTACAAAACCTACCGGGGCACGGTTTGATTGTAATCCAGATTCGCGGGCAATCTGTCGTTTGCTGCTGAGGGTCGGCACGGAAAAGCCTGAGCCGATGCGTACGGTCATTGCCTGCGTATTTTACCGCATTCAGCTCACGGGTTGTTGATTGAGTTCGAAGTGCCGACTTCAGTCGCCGCTGTTACTCAAACACAAGATCGAACGTTGGCGGAAGCCCGCACCACACGCGGAACGACCACTCCATCAGCAGACGGCTCACAACGCTGGTGCAGCGTCAGCCGGGATGGCGGTGATAAGCTTTTGCCATTCAATGCGAGGTGCGTCAGCCCAGAGGCGTTCGAGGTCGTAGAGGGCCCGACCTTCCGGAGAAAAGACGTGCAGCACAACGTCCCCATAGTCGGTCAGAATCCAGTTTCCCTCAGTTCGGTAGCCTTCGATGCTGATGCGTCGATTGCCGTCTTCGTGCTTGAGCTTTCGATTGACTTCATCTGCAATCGCATGAGCCTGCCGTTGGCTGGATGCCGTGGCAATGACGAAAAAATCCACGATTGACGTGACGGGCGTCATATCCAGCAGGATGATGTTCTGGCCACGCAGCTGGTCGCACAGATGAACGGCTGCCAACGCGTTAGCAAGGCTTGTTTCATAGAGCTGTTTTGGGCGAGGTGCAGCAACCTGAGCCTCTGACGTCAGAGTTGCGAGAGTCCCAGTGGGAACTTTGGGTTCAGCCATTATCGTTTTGCCACACTCAACAGAAAACATAGCCGTCAGAAAAAAACGGTCTACAACCACACGTAGTCTACTTGCGAGCCTTGCCAAAGACAACAAGCTACGCGGCAAACATCATTTTCGAGTCAAACATCGTAGTGCAGATGGCTTCGCTGATGTTCCACCAGCAAAGACAGGTTCGTTTTGCGATAATCTGCGACGACACATGAAGTCCGGAATGGGTGGCGTAAGAGTTGCACAGATTCTGTCGATTCTCGTGTTCAAACACCTGAACAACCTGGATTGACGACATTGGGACTAACCCGCGTGCAGGCAAATTCAGCAACGTGGCACTACGTCCAGTACCGAGAATACCGTAAGCCTGTGGAGCGAATGTGGGGCCGTGAAAGTACCCGCAGTCGTAATGGTCTTCAGTGCCCGCTTCACTGCAGTCTGTCAATTTTTCCGTCAGGCATCACCGTGCAAATCACCGAAGTTCGCATCAAACTAGTCACCGACATTGATGACCGGCTGCGTGCATTCTGTTCGATCACGTTTGATGGGGAATTTGTCGTTCGTGATCTGAAAATTATTCAGGGGCAGCGGGGCCACTTCGTCGCAATGCCCAGCCGGAAACTCATGGAAAAATGTGTGCGGTGCTCCGCCAAGAACGACGTTAAGGCTCGCTATTGTTCCCATTGCGGAGCTGCTCTGCCGCCTTCTCCGCCGATGGACCACTCAAACGCTCGCAGTCGAATGTTTGCCGACATTGCTCACCCGATTAATCCTCACTGCCGAGAACGGATCGAACAGGCCGTTTTAGCGGCATTTGAGGAGGAACGAATACGCGCTCAACAACCCGGTTACATTTGCCGTTACGATGAATTCGACGACCATGTGATTCGGATTGCAGAAATCTCTGAAGCCGCACGCTGAGAGGTCACTCTTCTACTGGCGTCCTGACAAAGCGGTCTGATGTTGCAGTTTGAAGTGTCAGCTTCAGTCGGCATCGCTGCTCAAATGTGAAAAGAGACTTCTGGCTGAAGCCCGCACAACAAGCTAAACGATCCCGAAGATCAGCATCGCAAAAGCGGTTCGGTTGTTCCCGTCGAGTCAGTCCAGAGTGGCCTGTTCACCGGTTCTCAGGATTTCCAGCACTTCAGACGCAGAACTGGCCGTACGGAGACGTTCCGGAATAAATTCGCTCTCATCCAGCAGCGTCGCGATGACCGCCTGCAGTCTTTGATGCACGCGAGGCTGGCCTGTCGGAGTCAGCAGCACAAACAGCAGATGAGCTCGTTCCATGGTGCCGCGATAAGGAATCCCGCCTTCAGAACGAATGACCAGCACAATGGCTTTCTGCAGGCCATGCAGACGAGCATGAGGCATCCCCAGATGACGGCCCAGATAGGTTTCGATCAGCCGCTCACGTTCCTCAACTGCCCTGATAACCTCGTCTCGCGGAATCGGCAAGGATTCGGGCTTCATCTGAGACAACGCTTTGCGAACGGCTTCAATCGTACTTTCAGCCTCGATGTTCAGATGTACGCGATCCTCAAGGATCGCGTCTGCGAGATGGACGGGTTCCTCATCTTCAAATTCATCTCTAATCGTCCCGACGATTTCTTCAATAACATCTTCCAGTGTCAGAAATCCAGTCCAGGTGCCGCGCGTGTCTTTCACCAAAGCAACGTGAATGCGGCGGCGCTGCATCTCGGCCAAGACCGCTTCCAGCAGCGATGTCTCATCAACAGTGATCACCGGCCGAAGGATTGCTTTCAGATCGGAATCCGGTCCGCCTGTCAGAAATAGATCCTTCAGATGGATGATGCCACCGGGAATTGCCTGATCACCATCAAACAGTGGATATCTGCTGAAGCGATACCGACGAGCAATCTGCAGGTTCTCTTCCCACGAGCTGGCGGTACTCATGCAGCGGACCTGTGACCGAGGACGCATTGCGTCACGAACAAGCAGTTCACCGAGGTCAAATACGTTCTCGAGGAACAGCAGTCGGCGAAACGACATCAGCCCCGATGACTGCGACTGGTTCAGCAGAATTCTCAATTCGTCTTCGCTGTGGCTGTCATGAGCTTTGGATTTTCCAAGCCCCATCAGTCCCAGCAAAAAATTGGCGGATCCATTCAGAACCCAAAGCGGAACCATAAACATCGTCCGAAAGACCCGCAATGGCGGAGACGTTACCAGAGCTGATTTGTCTGTCCGTCGAATCGCCATTGATTTAGGGATAAGTTCTCCCAGCAGAATATGAGCATAGCTAACGAGGAGATAACTGAGGGCAAATGCAATCGCATGTGATGTCAAAAAAGTCAGCCGGGCATTTTCTGAGAAAAGGCCGGCGAAGATAATGACAGGCT
>CAMAXD010000194.1 GCA_945861975.1 Candidatus Kuenenia stuttgartensis
TTTGTTGCTCTTCCGAAGAATGCTCGTCTTGACCCGGGGAGCCTTTTTCCTGCATGATCAAACTTGGCCAGATCCGCGTCCCTGCTGAGTGTTCAGAAAGCCAACCAGACGACCATGAAGCCCAGACGACGACCCATAGCCAGAACTCAACCCTGCTGGATTGCTTCAGCCAATGGGGCCTCGCAAGTATCGGAAATGCTCGAAGACCGATCTCTGCTCAGCAACCTGGCCATCGCGAACGCTTTTCTGGTCGATGGAAACAACAGCCGTATTAACAGCCCGCTACTGGGTGAACAGGTCGAAATTCGCAGTCTTTATTCCACCAATGGGCTGACGGCCTCCGTGTCCTATGCGATTCGTTTTGTTGTCGATGGCATCGCGGTCGACAAAACCGACCTGTCGTTCGGAGCTGGAAGTGGAGCAGCGACCGAAAACTGGTTCGCGGATATGTTTCATGGCTACGCCGAATCCGGCAGCCATTCTGTTCAGGTCATTCTGGATCCGTTCAATCAGGTCGTCGAAACCAACGAAGCGGATAACGCTCTGACATTCTCGTACGCTCCTGTTCGAGCCACGAATCTGCCTCAGAGGCTGAGTCCCGTCGTTGAGGGTACTGCCGGTGTCGACTGGCGAGTGATGAACTTCGCGGATCTGGATCCTCGACCCGGTTTTCTGCGAGATTATCGAGGCGGCAAGTTCACATACGACACGCCTACTTTTGGACATGATGCACTTGATATCGGACTGGCCGACTTTTCGGCTGCCGATGAAGGGATGCCGGTTCTTGCCGCGGCCGATGGGATCGTTGAAGCCATCAACGACGGAGCCTTTGACCGCTATAAGAGCTTTGCCTATCCAGAGCCACCCGCAAACTATGTCATCATCAATCTTGGAGACGGCTGGCGAGCAACATACTGGCACCTGCGAAGAGATTCTGTTTCGGTGAAAGTCGGCGATTCGATTGTCGCCGGTGACTTTCTGGGTTGGACGGGCAGTTCTGGGTTCTCCACCGGACCTCATGTGCATTTTGAGGTGACGTATAAGAACCATCCGGTCGAAACGATGTTGGATCCTTCGACGTTTTGGGTGACGCCGCCTCAGTATCCGGCCGACTATCGCCACGTGATCAAATCAGGCTTCTCCAGCAATGTCCCGACGGCTTCTGAATGGGCCGAGCAACCTCAGGATATCCGCACCTTCAAGCCTGGGAATCGCCTTTCTTTCTGGGTGATCGCGGGAGCGATGATGCCGGGTGATACTCGAACCGTCCGCCTCCAGCGGCCCAATGGTAGTCTGTTTCTGGATCAGACGAGTAATCCGGGAAGTACTTTCTTTCAGGTTTCGCAATGGGCTTATACCGTCACTCTTCCGACTACCGACGTTCTGGGGACGTGGACCGCGACATGGCTCCAGAATGGTATCGAACTGACGCGACAGACTTTCACGGTTTCCAACACTGGTGTTCCGGAACTCCGAGTTGAACTCCGCAGCGAAGTCATCCCAAGCGGTCGATTTACTCCGATCGACTTCGGTGAATCTCTGCCTGGTTCTACCGGACAAATTCGAACGTTTGATATTCGCAACTTCGGTTCTGCGTTGCTTTCGTTGAACTCGGTCACAGTGCCGACCGGTTATGAAATCGTGAGTTATCCTGCGCCTGTTCTGCAGCCAGGTCAGTCCACGATGTTAACGGTTCGCCTCTCGACCACGGCTCAGGGATACTTTGCCGGTGAATTGCGTTTAGCGACCAATGATTCTGATGAGTCGCTGTACCGTATCTGGCTGGAAGGTCTCGTTGCGCCGGAGGGCGTCGGCACTTTGATTCCCGGGTTGTCGATTCGAAAGGCGGCTGAGGGGACTCGGCTTTTTGCCAACGTGCGTCGGACAGGAAATCTGACCTCGGCTCTGACGGTTTCTCTGTCGGCTGATAAGACGGAACTTCTTTTACCGTCAGCGGTTACGATTCCTGCCGGAGCAGCGTTCGTTAACTTTGAAGTCCTGGCCATTCAGGATCTGACGACAGACGGTGACCAGCGAGTATCGTTAACGGCATCCGCTGCCGGTCTGCGATCCGGACAAAATGAAGTTCACATTTTGGATGCTGTTCCGGGCATTCTGGCACCCGCTTCACCCAACTTTATTGGTCCTACAAAAAGCGTTCTGAATAATCCTGTAACGATCTCCTGGACGCCCGTTTTGAATGCCTCCAGCTACGAAGTCCGTGTCGATTTCCTGTCCGGAGTAAAGCCCAACTTAGTCCGATCAACGGAGACACAGACTTCTCTTTCACTTGGTGGATTTCGTGACCTGGGGCGTTATCGCGTCATGGTGCGAGCGAATCTTAGCACCGGTGGTTCGACCGCTTTCAGCGCAGGTCATCTCATTCGAGTCGACAGTCCGATCGTGTTGAACCCATTGGCTGAGGTTCTGGTGACTCCTCGTCCGGTGCTTTTCTGGAGCAAAGTACCGACGGCCGTTAAATATGAATTCCAGATCGAAGACATCCTTCGGCTGAAATATTTCGTGGCCTCTTCCTCCACAAGCACCTCAACCCGCCTGACGTTTCCAAACCCTTTGCCAATGGGTATGTACGAAGTTCGAGTTCGTGCGATTGATGCTCTGAATGAGAAGACGTCCTGGTCACCAGCGATTTCGTTCACCGTGGTCCCGGTTCCGTCACCGAGTCTGACTCCGCTTTCGACTTTCTACAGGACTCCTGCCCTGAGATGGTCGCCGGTACTCGGTGCTCGAAGTTATGATGTTGTGCTTCGCGATCAGAGAACCGGTAAAACGATTTATCAGGCTTCTGAAGTGAGATGGACTGTCTGGACAACTCCGGCAAGTCTGCCCGTCGGAAACTACACCTGGCAAGTCCGTGCTTCTGCTGAGTATGACGTTCACAGTGCGTGGAGCACTGTTCGCAACTTAACGATCGGGGGCCAGCCGCAAATGCTGACTCCGCTGAATACTGCTGCGGGACGTGTCACTTTTCATTGGGATCCCGTGCAGTTCGCTGATCGTTATGAGCTGCGTGTTGTCAGCGAATCGGCGTTGCAGACGGATATCCTGCGTGTGAGCACGATCCAGGGAACTGCTAAAGAACTCACTCGAACACTTCCTGTCGGAGCTTATCGTGTTTGGCTACGTGCTTTCAGTCCGTACGGAGAAGCAAGTGCCTGGAGTTTTGCTGTTCGCTTCGTCGTGAGCTGAATTTGACTCGGCAGCGGTGCGGCTCGGTTCGAGTCACTCCAACAGCAGGCTTTCCAGGAGCTTCCGATGCCTCGGATCCGGAAAGACGGCTGCTATTTCCAATGCAAAAAAAGGTGTCGTGGCCGGAATTTTCACCTGATCCTTGACCGTGGTGACCACACGATTGATGCCCCTGGATGCTGCTCGCTCGGCGATTACTGTCAGATCTTCTGTCGTGTAATGGTGGTGGTCAGGGAACCACTGAGTCGCTTCAACACGCAGTCCGGCTTTCCGGCAGGTTTCGGCAAACGCCTCGGGATTTCCGATGCCACTGACCAGCATCACTGGCTGGTCGCTGAGTTCTTCAACGGGATATCGACGACCATGGCCATCGATCAGGCCTGAGGGGCGAAACTCCACCCGACCTATTCGATTGGCCTGTTTCGGCTCAATCTTTCGAACACGCTCTTCGATCGCTGCCAGCTCTGATTCTGCGACCATATCTGATCTCGTTATCAAGACCATATCCGCACGTTTCAGAGCTGTCAGGGGTTCTCGCAACAATCCTCGCGGCAGCAAATGGTGGTATCCAAACGGATTTGTGGCATCGATCAGTACTATGTCCAGTTCCCGATGAAGCTGTCGATGTTGGTATCCATCATCCATCACGATAGTGTCGATATCCGTCGTGCTGATCAGCTTGCAGGCTGCCGTATATCGTGACGAGTTCTGTTCGTGGGGTACTCCCGGACAGAGCCGTTCAAGGACCCGCTTTTCGTCATTGGCCCACCCGTCCACTGAGCGATAACCACGACTGATAATTCCCGGAATGCGATCCTTTTGTTGCAGAATTTGCACGACCAAAGCCACTACCGGCGTCTTTCCGGTTCCTCCTGTGGTGAGATTTCCGACACTGATCACCGGAGCGTTCACGCGTTGGGGCTTGCGAATCCCCCTGTCAAATCCTGCGTTGCGCAGGCCGATAGCGCAGCGATAAACCGGCTCTAGAATTGCGAGTCCGAGCCGACCGATTCCTGCAAGAATGCCGTGCGTCTTTCCGCTGATCAGATTGAGGAAGACTTGTTCGTTCAAGCGGTTGAACTCTGTGTTTAAAACGTTTCTTTTATGCCGACTTTCGGGGGATCTTAGTGCTGTCAGTTTGCTTGAGCCAGTATCTGGCCTTCGGCCCTCGCTCGAACGGGCCCCCTTAGGCTTGGCCGTAAACAAAAACTTTCGCCACCGGTAAGCTCTGGCTCTTCCTGGTTTTTCCGGGTGAAAGTCGGTGTCATCTCGTCTACGATGACCACGCTGCTTCTTCACTTCTACTGGTTATCTGTACGGATCTTCATGCCGTCTCCTTCTTCAGCCTCCGACAAACGTCCGCCTGCTTTTGCCTTGCGCAATCTCGAGCTGCGATTCAGCGGTGCTGAACGCCCGGTTTTTCAGAACCTCTGTTTGGATGTGGTTGACGGAGAATTCCTGTCCATTGTCGGCCCTTCGGGATGTGGTAAGTCCACCCTGTTGAAGATGCTGGCCGGTTTGTTGATGCCATCCGGCGGGGAGTTGAATCGCTGCTCGAGTTCTGCTGATTCTTTAAGCCGTATCGGTTTCGTTTTTCAGCACCCTACGCTTCTTCCCTGGAGGACGGCGCTAGACAACCTGCTGTTACCTCTGGAACTTGGGCCAGATGCCGGCGAACGGCGATTATCGCGAACTGAGTGCGAAGAATTGTTGCTGCAAGTTGGACTGACTGCGGCCGACGCCGACAAACGTCCGTCCGAGCTATCGGGTGGCATGCAAATGCGTTTGTCGCTCGCTCGCGCTCTGGCGACTGGTCCTGATGTTTTGCTTCTCGATGAACCCTTTGCCGCCGTTGATGATCTGCTGCGATTGCGACTTCAGGAAGATGTTCGACAGTTGTATGAGCGGAAACATTTGACCACGATTCTGGTCACTCATAATTTGCATGAGGCGGTGTTTATGAGTGATCGAGTGGTTGTCCTGGGTGGTTCACCGTCTAAGGTTGTCGACTCGATTTCTGTCTCCGGTCCTCGGTCTCGTTCGGCAGAATATCGTCAGTCTCCAGCGTTTTACAACGACTTGCGATCTGTCACCGCTGCTCTGTTCAGAACTCCTGTCAGCGGAAAGGAGTCCGGTGATGCGTGAGATTCTTGTCTTTGTTTTGCTTGTCGTCGTCTGGCAATTGACCGTTTGGCTTGGATCTATTCACCCTGTCCTTTTCCCCGGTCCCGCTGCTGTAGCGACGGCTGCTTGGAAATTGCGGCTCGATTTGCTTGAAGCCACTTTCCGAACCGCACTAGCTGCTTTCACGGGTTTGTCGATCAGTGTGATCGTCGGCACTCTGTCCGCCTTTGTATTCTCTCAATCCACGTTGATCCGGCGTGCTCTTTATCCCTATGCTGTGCTGCTGCAAACGATCCCGATCATAGCGATCGCTCCGATAGTAATTGTCTCGTTCGGGCGAGGATTCTTCAGCATCGCTCTCGTGTCTTCCGTGATCAGTCTCTTCCCTATCATCACGAATACCACTACCGGGCTACTTCAAATTGATCCCAATCTGCTGGATCTGTTTCGGCTGAATGGGGCCACGCGTTTGCAGACTCTGCTGAAGTTGCGAGTGCCCTGCTCTTTGCCGTTTCTTTTCTCTGGTATCCGAATCGCAAGCGGCTCGGCCATCGTCGGCGCGATCGTTGGTGAGTTCTTTGTTGGCTCCGGACAGCCCGGACTTGGGGCTATGATTCAGCGAAAATCGGCTTCTTTGGACATGGCTGAACTTTACGCCACCGTCTTCACTTCCACCGCGCTGGGAACCCTCGCTTTTGCGGCGGTAAGTCTTCTCGGTGAAAGTCTTCTGCGACGACGCTTCGGTATGAGTCTCGGCGGACGCTAAGCCTCGCGGCATGAGAATCGGATAGATCTCGGGCGGTGCGGATTGAGGGTTGTCGGATTCGTGAAAACTCGTATGTCTTCCCTGTGGGCTCCCCGTATTTATCGCGAATCCTGCTACTACTAAATACTCATTTACCCCTCGCAAAATATCGTTCTACTGCTTCTTGCGGAAGACGTACAGCACTGGTGATTGGTCGTTGTCGGCTGCTCCAGGGATCACTTCTGTGGTCAATGACGGTGCCTGATGATTCTCGCTCCAGTCGGCCACGGCGCTGGCTTCTTCCTGTCCTCCCGCATGTCCGCGATAGGCGATTACGGTCATCACACCACCGGCTTTTAAAAGGCTAACCCCGGCCGCTATCGCTTCTGTTGTTGTCGCCGCTGATGTTGTTCGCTGTTTATTTCCTCCGGGGAGATAACCGAGATTAAACATAATCGCCCCTACGACATCAGATGATTCACTCAATGACTTCAATACCTTGCTGTGATCTTCCTGATGCAAAGTGACGTTAGTGATGGATTCTGTTTCCAATCGGTATCGCGTTGATTGAATCGCTTCTGCCTGAATGTCGATAACGTGAACGTGCCCAGATGGCCCGGTGCAAGCTGCCAGGAACACCGTGTCATGTCCGTTTCCGGCTGTTGCATCCACCACGGTGTCGCCCATACGCACCGCTCGTCGCACGATACTGTGTGCCAATTTCGTCAACGATATGGCCTTTGCCGCGGTCGCTCGATTTTCCTGCCCCTTCGTTTCTGGTTTCAACGCCATAAGATTCAAAAGTCGCCTGGCCGTTATCGGGGCCATCAACGACGCTTTCGAACCCATGCCATTCAGTATTGCCACGTGCGGGTAAGTTGCGTGACGAGCTGCTATCGGCTGTCTATTTCTCACGCCCGCTCTGATCGCTGAGTATTGCGAGATCACTAGATAGCGATCGTTTGTGATCTCTTTCAGCACACGCAAAAGTTCGTCTCGGCCACTTTGTGTCTCTTTCTGGTCTAGGTTTTCGCGGTCGTAGGTGGCCCCCAGAAGATATTCGCTTGTTAAACCGTCTTCTCTCTCCTCCATGGCGGGAGCCAACCAGAAACCTTGATGAACCACTTGTTTGACTGTCCTATCGGGTATCTCAAGCCTCAGGATTTCTCCTCGTGCCGGAGCATCCGGTATTCCCGAAAACCATGGGTTCTCCTCTGGTTGGTATCCCTGACAAAAATAGATTTCCTGTCCCACGAAACCCAATTTGGTTACTCTTACACTGCTTTCACTGACCTCGATATCTGTAGTCGGGTCCAGGTCGAACTGATGAAAACATTCTTTTTCCTCGAAAAAGTTCCTGGTCACTTCGAGAAATGTGCTCACTCTAAGTCGAGCCGCCCGCAGCATTCGAAATCCCTTCACTCCGCCTTTTGCTCCGTTGATCAGTTCGATCTCACTGCGATGAGTTTCGTAGCGTTCCCTGAGAAAGAAATCTCTCTCGGCATCGTCTACAAAGTACCGGATGGCGGGTTCTTCTTTGAACAGTGACGCTCCCGTTTCCTTCTCTACTCGCCGATAGAACTCCGCTGCCACTGTCTGGCTTTCGTCAAAGTCGCCTGCCTTCGATAATCGTCGACCTGTAAACGGTGTCACCAATCCCGCCGCGATGCGAGACGCCGTGACGTTCCTGCCTCGATCAAGAACATGAACTGTCTTGTCTTCCCAATGAAGCGACCAGGCCAGTACCGAGCCTGTTATGCCCTGTCCTATGATCAGGCTCTTCGTCATCTGCCTATCTCCTCTGATTCTGCTTTGAGTCCTTTTATCACCCCTAATGATCTCGCTGAGACTGAGTTTTCTTTCTGTTTCATTGTTTTTCCTTCGTGGTTCTGTCTATTCTTGGTCCCTGTTTTCGTGCTTTTCTCTCTCGCGTCTCGGCCTTTTGCCAAAGGTTCCCGCCTATGTCGTCTCTTTCCTCCCGGAATCGTCGCTCGTTTTTGAAGACCTCTGCTGCTGGCTCCGCCGCCGCTCTTTCGTCTTCTCTTTTCGTTTCTGAAGCGTCTGCCAAAGCTTCTCTCAGCCCACTTGAAAAACTCAATATCGCTTGCATCGGCACCGCCAATCGTGCGGCTGAGGATGTTAACGGGGTCATGAGTGAAAACATCGTCGCTATTGTCGACGTTGACTCAAACTACCTCAACAAAGCGAAAGCGATGTTGACTGAGAAAAACAAGCTCGAACCTCGAACCTACGCCGACTATCGCGAGATGATCGATAAAGAAGGTGACAAGATTGACGCTGTCGTCATTGGCACCGCCGATCATCATCACGCTCCTGCGTCCATCCGAGCCATTCGGGCTGGCAAACATGTGTACTGTGAAAAACCTCTCACCCACACTGTCTTTGAAGCTCGTCTTATCGCCACGGAAGCCAAAAAGCGTGGCTTGGCGACTCAGCTGGGCACTCAGATTCACGCGGAAAACAACTATCGCCGAGTTGTCGAGATCATTCAGGCCGGTGTCATTGGCGATGTGACTGATGTTCACGTATGGGTTGGAAAAGGCTGGGGCGGCGGCGAACGTCCTGCTAAGGCCGATCCTGTACCTGCCAGCCTTAACTGGGATCTGTGGCTTGGTCCTGCTCCTGAGCGTCCATACGCCGATGGTCAGTATCATCCGGCCAACTGGCGTCGCTGGTGGGATTTCGGTCAGGGCACACTGGGCGACATGGCGTGCCATTACATGGACCTGCCGTTCTGGGCTCTTGATCTTAAGCACCCTGTCCGTTGCGAAGCGGAAGGCCCTGATGTTCACCCGGAAACCTGTCCGCTGGGACTGATCGTTAAGTACGACTTCCCTGCCCGTGGATCGATGCCTGCTCTCAAGTTGACCTGGTACGACGGCGATCTTATTCCTAAGAAGATTGCCGGTCAGTCTGTTCCGGCAAACGGCGTCATGTTTGTCGGTAAGAACGGTTCACTGTTCTCTGACTACAGTCGTTATCGTTTGTTCCCCGCGGACAAGTTCGCTGACTTCAAGCCGCCTGCGGAATCGATCCCAAATTCGATCGGACATCACGCTGAGTGGATCAAGGCCTGCAAGGACGGTTCACCAACCACCTGCAACTTTGATTACTCGGGAGCACTCACGGAAACGGTACTTCTCGGCAACGTGGCCTATCGCACTGGTAAAGCGATCGAGTGGGACGCTGAGAACCTTGTGGCGAAGAATGTTCCTGAGGCAGCGAAGCTCATCACGAAGGAATATCGAGCTGGTTGGGAAGTTGTCTGATCTCTTCAGAGTGAAGATTGCTTGAAGCAAAGGAATCCCGGTTGAGTCACATCAACCGGGATTTTTTGTGGCTTTGCGTTTGTGTTTGGAAAAGGATTTAAATGATAGAAGTATCAGTAATAGACCAGCAAACAAATGTTGATAACTATCATCTCCCTTGAGATAACCTTCTTCTGATAAACACTTTACAGATTCAGATTGAAGTGAGTAACCGTATGGGAACCCATGGGAAAGCTCTTGCGAGTTGGTGGAGAAAGAGCAGAAGGATCAACAACCAGTAAAGCGAGCTTCTCAAAGTCATTTACAAAACAAACAAGTAACCTCCGCGGTCACCAGAGAGTTATCAACAAGTTATCAACAAGTGGCGTCGGGATGAGCATCAAGGTTGAAGACGAGTCAGAGAACACCAGAAACTGTTTAACCGACTCGACAAGCACAAACGAATTACTCAGCCTCAACGTATTCAGTTTGAATAACAGTGTCAGGCAGATTTTTCTTGAGCTCAGCAATAGCAGAATCGCTGGCACCCAAAGCGGTTCGAGTGACCTTGAGATCCTTCAATGTCTTCAGGTGAAAAAGAGACGCAGCACCGGCTTCCGTGACTTGCGTTGATCCGATGTGAAGGAATGTCAGCGACATCATGTCCTTCAGCAACACCAAACCACCATCAGCCAGTTTGCTGTTGTCCAGATTCAGCCACTCCAGCTTGGTCAAAGGAGCCAACTGAATCGCCCCGGCATCAGTAATCTGAACTCGCCACAGATTAAGCTTCTTAAGATTCGTCAGTTTGGCCAGATGAGTCATGCCCTCATCAGAGATCAGCGAATCTTCGCTCAGATCGATTTCTTCCAGAGTTTTGCAGCCAGACAACGCTTCCAAACCGGCGTCACTGACCTGAGTACGAGCCAGACGCAACTTTCGAATTCTGGGGTACTTAGCAATCAATTTGCAGGTCTCGTCATCGATCACTGTTCCGGCCAGGTAGAGTTCTTCCAGCTCAGAAAGACCAGCCAAAGCTTCCAAACCGGGAGTGCCAATCCAGAGGTCGTCCAGTGCCAGAACTTTCAAGGATTTGCAGGCGGCCAGAAGTTTAAGACCATCATCACTGATCGTGGTCTTGCCACTCTTTCCGGAGAAACGAAGAGCACGAAGGCCGGTGAAATGGGCAAGCAAATCGGCCGATTTGTCGGACAACTCACAACCACGTACGTCCAAACTGGCCAGTTTAGGAACAGCTTTCTTCAGGGCCGTGAGACCTTCATCACTGAGGGCAGACTCGGAAAGATTCAATGTTCGCAGCGAAGGCAACATGGCCAGAAGACCGATAATTTCGGGTGTTACTTCGAGTTTCGCCATGCTCACGTCAACAGCTGCTCCGGAAGCATCCGTCTTTACAACGACTTTAGCGTCGCCAAGAGTTTTGATCGCAGACGCTTCGGCTTCACTGATCGGAGGAAGTGCCGGTTTCTGAGCAGACTTTTCACCACAGCCAGCGAGGAGAACCAGAAACACAGACGGGAGAAAAAACCGAGTAGACAGCACAGGAAGACTCCCAATAGAAACAAAAGACAGAGCAACAAGTTCGGCGATCATAGCGACCAGACGTGTGATACGCAGCCGAACCGGAGTGAGCCTCAGCAATCGCAGTGCCGGAGAGAAACTTGGCAGAACAGAGTCCGCTATCGAAGGACGAAGACCCATCGGAAACATACGATTTCAGAAT
>CAMAXD010000195.1 GCA_945861975.1 Candidatus Kuenenia stuttgartensis
TTCGCTGGTGGATTTGCAGATCAGCGTTTACGATTCTGAGCAGCAGTCGCTGTTGGCTCAGTTCAGTGATCAGCAGGAGAACCTCGGCGATGAATTTTCCACATCGCATCTGGATCCTGCGGGGCGTTGGGTTTGTCCGCGCGACGGGCGTTATCTTGTGGATGTTCGCAATCTTAATCGTGGCGTACAGAATGATCTGCGTCGAATTTATCAGCTTAGTATTCGTCGTGAGGAAGCCGATTTTCAGGTCGTGGCAATTCCGGCCACAGACGAAGTTCGATCGCTCAATATTCCGCAAGGTGGTCGGCAGATTGTAAAGCTGATCGCTGTTCGGCAACGAGCCTATAACGGGGCGATTCGAGTTTCGGCGAGAGATCTGCCGGGCGGAATCGAATGCCCGGATGTTTGGTTCGGCCCCGGAGTGAATCAGGCAACGATGGTGATTTCCGCCGACCCGGCTTGCCAGAAACTTATTGGCCATCTGAATCTTGAAGCGACCGGCGATGCAGAGCACAACACGCTCCAGCACGATGTTCAGTTTGGCACCATCGTCCGCGCGGGAACTCCCAATGGCTGGGGTCGATTAGTCTCGGCACTTCCATTCGCGGTAGCAGGCTCAGCTCCGTTGAGGATCTCTGCGAATGCTCACGAACCTCTTGAGCATCAGCTTTATGGAACTCTCGCTGCCAAGCACTTTCAGGGCAGTGCCGTCGATGTCGCCTTGGAGATTGAGCGTCGGGATGCGTCGCATCAGGCCGATGTGAAAATGTTCGCGGAAGGGCTGCCGGATCAAATCAGAAATCAGATCGCAATCATTCCTGCTGGGCAAAAAAAAGGATATGTCACGTTCGAACTGCCTCTGACTTTGCCAGCGGGACACTACTCATTTGTGATCCGCGCGGAGACGACGGTTCCGACGGCGGACGGGAAAACAGAGAACGTCGTGGCTCATAGTTTGCCCGTCGTGATTGATGTGCAGCCGGCTGCGTTTGATGTGGAGGTCGATCCGTTCGCCGTCACGAAAGCCCGCCGTGGCGACACTATTCAGATCGCCTATTCGTCTCAGCGTCGCAATGGTTTCATCGGTAAGATGCACACGGAAATTGCTGCGCCCGGTGTGGTGACCGATGTTCCGGGCTTGCTTGGACGTGGCGAAACTTTCACCGGGCAAACAGAAACTGGATCGTTACAGATCGTTGTGAATCAAGATGCCCCGCTGGGACCACAGCGATTTCTGCGACTCTTTACAGTGGGCGTGGTTGAGGATGAGCCTTTGTATTTCGGCAGTGATTTTCTCTCGCTGGAGATCGTAGAATGAGCACCTCCATGCCGACCGAAACCGCGTTCCTGGTGCGGATACGAGCTCGGGCCACTGCCCTGACATTGCTTGCGGCCATCCTGGTATCAAGCAATTCAACGGCAGCAGATCCCGTTTTCGCCGAGACACACGATCGACCGGTCTACTTTGGAACAGAAGTGGTCCCAATCCTGACAAAGCTGGGTTGCAATGGTGGTGGTTGTCATGGAAAAGCGACCGGACAAAATGGCTTTCGTTTGTCGCTGTTTGGATTCGAACCGGAATTTGATTATGAAGCCATCGTCAAGGAATCTCGTGGCCGGCGCCTGTCTCCGGCGGCTCCGGAACATAGCCTCCTGCTGACCAAAGGAACTTCCTCAGTCCCGCATGGTGGTGGTAAGCGACTGAACGTCGGCAGCGATGATTATCGAATTCTGCGCGAGTGGATCAGCCAGGGCGCGACGCCTCCACGAGCCGATGACCCTCACCTCGTGAAAATCGAGATCTTTCCGCAGGAACAGATTCTGAACGTCAATGCTTCTCAACAATTGCAGGTGAGAGCGACTTTCTCCGATGGACTCTCCCGCGAAGTGACTCGTCAGGCCGTTTATCAGTCGAATGAACCGAGCATCGCCACGATCTCAGACGAGGGTCTCATCCAGACAACGTCTCAGCACGGGCTGTTCTCCGTGATGGCTCGATTCGGCGACAAGATCGCGACGTTCCACGCGGCCGTGCCATTTGTCAGTGATCCAAAACAGTTGGAAGTGATCGAAGGCGAGCTGCGGGCGATCGAGTCACGTCTCACCATTAAAGAAGCCGGGCCATCAAACAACATCAGCGACAACACCAGCGACGGTACAAGCAATTCCAGCGCGAAGCCGTGTCCCGCGGATCGTCACCTGTTTGCTCAATGGCGAAAACTGGGGATCGTGCCTTCAGCGCCGACTGATGACGCGACATTTCTCCGCCGCGCTTCGGTTGATATTTGCGGTACGTTGCCGACTCGTGACGAGGTCACTGAGTATCTGAATGACACGAGCTCCGATAAGCGTGAGCGGCTGATTGATCGCCTTTTGAATCGTCCCGAATACGCCAGCTATTTTACGCTCAAGTGGGCCGACATCCTGCAAAACCGCGGAGCCGGTTATGCCACCAGCAAGCAGCGTGCGGGGACGACCTTATTTGCATCATGGATCAGAGATTCCGTGGAATCGAACAAGCCTTATGATCAATTCGTGTCTGAAATCCTGACGGCGACCGGCAGCCAGAATGAGAATCCGCCGGCGATCTGGTATCGCACTGTGCGTAAGTCGCCCGAGTATGTCGAATCCGTCGCGCAGGCGTTTCTGGGCGTGCGTGTCCAGTGTGCTCAATGTCATCATCATCCGACAGAACGCTGGAGTCAGTCAGATTACTACGGTCTGGCCGCTGTGTTTTCTCGCGTTGGTCGCAAGGGCGGATTTGCAGATGCCGAAGTCCCGACGGATGAAATTATCTATCTGAAGGAAACTGGAGAAGTTGTTCATCCGCGGACCGGTGAAGTCCTGAAGCCGCAGCCTTTGGGTGGAACCCCGTTCGCAATCGGTCTGCAGGATGATCCTCGCGAAAGCCTGGCGCGCTGGATGACGCATGCCGACAATCCGTTCTTCGCACGGACGATGGTGAATCGCTTGTGGGCTCATTTTCTGGGACGAGGAATCGTGCATCCAATTGATGATGCTCGCAGTACGAATCCGCCGAGCAATCCTGAACTACTGGACGCGTTGGCGGATGACTTTATCGCCAGCGGCTATGACGTGAAGCATCTGATTCGAACCATCACCAACAGCTATGCGTATCGGCTGGACTCTGCTCCGGAGTCGGGCAACGCTGGCGACACGCAGACGTTTGCTCGGTTCTACGCGAGACGATTACCGGCTGAAGTGATTCTGGATGGAATCAGTCAGGTGCTGGAAGTCCCGACGGTGTTCCCCGGCGTTCCGGCGGGAACTCGTGCAATCCAGTTGCCGGATGAAGATGTCGCCGCGCATTTTCTGGATGTCTTTGGTCGGCCTGCGCGCATGTCGGCGTGTGAATGTGAACGCGTTGATGCGCCCGCTTTGACGCAGGCTCTGGAACTTGTGAATTCAACCGAGATTCAGCGGAAGCTGATGGAAGCCAGTGGTTACGCGCAGCAGTTGGCAGGTCGTGATTTGCCAAATGATGCCGTGGCCGCAGAGATCTTTGTGCGAGTCTTCGCACGCAATCCTCGACCGGATGAATTGAAGGCTGCGTCAGAGTATCTGGCCAGCCAGTCTGATCGAGGAGAAGCGTGTCGGTCGCTATTGTGGTCGTTGCTGGCGACGAATGAATTCTTGTTTAATCATTAGAGTCTGATCTCGGAGAACACCCCATGTTGAACACCGGAAACCAGACGTTCCGAAATTGTGCAGGGATGACGCGGCGTAGTCTGCTGCAGATTGGAGCGCCAATTCTGGGGCTGGGGCTGTCGGATTTGCTGCAACTGGAATCGCATGCGGCCGAGCCGACAAAGTCCGGCAGTCGCAAATCACTGATTGTGTTCTGGACGGACGGCGGAATCAGTCAGCAGGACACATGGGACATGAAACCCGAAGCGCCTTCGGAGTATCGTGGCATGTATCAGCCGATTGGAACTCGAGTCCCCGGCGTTCAGTTGAGCGAAAAAATTCCGTTTCAGGCTGGCGTGATGGATCGACTTTCGATCGTCCGCTCGGTGCATCATGAGAACGGAATTCACGCACCGTCGTCCCATTGGATGCAGACTGGATACTTTGGTCCCACGCTGGCACGTAATGCCGCGCAGAAGCCATCTTTTGGTTCGGTGATTTCACGTTCGATCGGATCACGAAAGCCACCGATTCCGGGTTATGTGACCATTCCAAAATCCGAAGCCTTTGGTTACCAGGGAGCGGTGTATCTGGGCAAGGCGTTCAACCCGTTTGAAGTCGGAGCTGACCCGAATGCTGTGGATTTCAAGCTGCCGAACCTGACGATGCCTGCCGGACTGACATCGCAAACACTGGATTCGCGTCGTTCACTGCTGAAGACATTCGACACACTCCGACGCGATATCGACGACAGCGGTGTGATGGAAGGTCTGGATACTTTTAAAAGCCAGGCTTTGGAAATGGTCGTGGGCGATGAGGTCCGAGCCGCCTTTGACCTCAGTGCGGAAGATTCAACTCTTCGCGACAGGTATGGGCGACATCGATATGGTCAAAGTGCCCTGCTGGCCAGACGATTGGTCGAAGCGGGGGCTCGCTGCGTCAACATCAATACCGGAAACTGGGATCATCACAACGACATTGCGAAGGGACTGGAAGAGCATCTGCCGCCGTTGGATAAAGCGATCGCGGCTTTGGTCGACGACCTGACGACTCGCGGGATGCTGGATGATGTGATCATTTATTGCGTAGGAGAATTTGGACGAACTCCGCGGATGAATGGGCATGCGGGGCGAGATCACTGGGCCGACTGTTTCAGTGTGCTCCTTGCCGGTGGCGGTCTGCGCGGCGGACAAGTTGTTGGCGCCAGTGAGAAGTGGGGCGGGACCGTTCAGGAACGCCCCGTTTCGCCACTGGATTTGCTGGCGACAATTTATCACACGCTCGGTATCCCGCTGGAGACTCATTTCGAAGACGCAAGTGGGCGACCGATCAGCATTGTTGGCAGTGGTCGTCCGATCACGGAGCTGATCTAAGATTCGAGCCTCTGTGTTCAAATCGGTGAGAAACTCCAGTCAAAAGCTGAGTGTTATCGTCTGGAAGTCGCAGTCTTGTGGCATAACAACGGCAAGGTCGGTGGTGTCCAACGCCGACCTGCTCAGCGTCCTCCCCATCACCCACGCTTTGATGAAAGAGCATCAACAATTGCAGCAGACGACAGCTTCGCCGATGCAGTGCTTTCGACCGTGTGGTGCGAATCGTTTGCCATCGGGCGAATCGGTACAGGGCGCGAACTGACGCAACCGGGCCAGGAACCAATGGCGTGGACTTAAGGGAAATTTGTAGCGGACGTCGCGTAGACTTCCTGTGATTTGGCAGGAAAGCCGGAACTCTTGGCGAGTTCCGCTACGCTAAGTCCACGCCATTGGGGCAGGAACATTGGCTCATTGGTGACCGCATACGGAATAGCATCAATTGATTGCCGGTCCACTCGTTTCGCTGCCGCGTTGCTACTATATTCTTAGTCGTCATGCGGACAAGACGTCGGACATTTTTCTGTCAACCGCGGTCCATTTCGCTGGACAGCGGCAAGTTCGAGGTTCAGTTTGTCCGTCCCGCATGGTGCGAAAACGCGGACACATCGATTCTTTCGAGCAATAAACAACCTTTTTGTGGCGTCTGCGATTCAACGGTGTTCTTCGTGGGATCCGTGTTCTTCGTGGTAACAATGCGATTATGTTTCTGACCACGGATAGCACAAATTTCACCGATAGAATCGCAGGCAGAGCTTTACATGAAGCCTGAAGATCCGCCCCATCATGGCGCTGTCCAGTTAGAAAATGCTCCAGCTTCAGAGGCAGGAAAAATGAACCGACGAATTTTGATGAGTATTCTGGGTCTCTCTGCAATGATTTGCACAGACAGAGCTTCTGCGGATGTCAAGCTGCCGGCGATCTTTAGTGATCACATGGTTCTGCAGCAGCAGATTCCGCTACGGATCTGGGGCTGGGCTGCGGCGGGCGAAATGGTGACGGTCAGTATCGGATCAAACACGGAAACGGTGAAGACTTCAGAGAACGGTCGCTGGGAAGTGAAGCTTCGGGAAATGATCGCCAGCAAAACGCCGACGTCGATCAAAGTGCAGGGCAAGAATTCCGTTGAGATCACTGATGTCCTGATCGGTGAAGTTTGGCTCTGCTCCGGGCAATCCAATATGGAGTGGCCAGTTGCAGCCTGTGTGAATGCGAAGGAAGAGATCGCAGCGGCGCAGTACCCGATGATTCGACATATCAAAGTGCCGCTGGTGCCTTCGACCACGCCCCTGGACAATTTCCAGTCTGCGTGGCAGGTTTGCTCACCGGAAACCGCCGGCGGTTTTACGGCCTGCGGCTACTTTATGGCTCGCAAGCTTCAGAAAGATCTCGACGTACCAGTCGGACTGATCAATTCCTCCTGGGGTGGAACTCGAGTTGAACCGTGGACGCCGCCGGTGGGATTTCAACGCGTGGATGCGTTGCAGACCATTTATCAATCGGTCGTCGGCCGAACTCCGGGCACTCCCGAATATCGCAGCCGACTTGAATCTCACGTTAAAGCTATCGAAGCGTGGACAACGAAAGCGAACGTGGCACTGAAGGAATCCCTGTCGAGCGGCGTTGAACCCAGCCCGGCGTTTCCGACAGAGCTGGCTCCGTTCACCAGCAATCAGGACCCCACGATGCTCTACAACGGCATGATTCATTCTCTGGTGGGTTTTCCGATTCGAGGAGCCATCTGGTACCAGGGAGAATCAAATCATGGCGAGGGGATGCTGTATCTGGAGAAGAAGAAAGCCCTGATCGGCGGCTGGAGAGAGCTCTGGGGACAAGGCGAATTTCCATTCTACTATGTGCAGATTGCTCCATTCCGATATGGCAATGAAGATCCCACAATCCTCGCAAAGTTCTGGGAAGCGCAGGCTGCGGTGCAGACCATTTCTCACACGGGAATGGTTGTGATCAACGATATCGCGACGGTCAATGATATTCACCCTCCGAACAAGCAGGATGTGGGACTGCGACTGGCTCTGTTAGCTTTGAAGAATGATTTCGGCAAAGCGGATGTTGTTGCAAACAGTCCGGAGTTTGACGGCATGGAGATGCTGAATGAGCGTCTGAAAGTCAGCTTCAAAAACACCGGTGGTGGCTTGAAGACTCGTCATGGTAAACCGGTCAACCATTTTGAAATCATCGGCGTAGGATCCAACGGATTTCAGCCGGCCACGGGAGTCATTGAAGGTGACTCCGTTGTACTGACCAGCGATAAAGTTGCAGCTCCTGTGGCGTTTCGCTTCGCGTGGCACATGCTGGCGGAACCGAATCTATGCGGCGGCACCGGCCTGCCCGTCGGAGCTGTGCGAGGAGGCGAAGTGCCGGACTTCCTGAGTTCTCTTCCGGTCGCGAAGGAGTACTCACTTGTCTACGATCTGGACCTGAATCATCTGAGCCACGACATTCGCTATGACGTCGACCGTAGTGACATGATCAAGTCGTTCGATCGGATTGGATATCTTGTTGAACTGACGGCTGCGGGCGGCGAAGAGAAACAAGTCTTCGTTTCGATGGAGGCATTCACCAACGATGTTAACAAGATCGGTGTTCCGACAATTGCTTCCGGGGGTCGCTTTCAGCAGACCGTGCAGTCGATGGATGTCTTCAGCAATCTCAGCAGCATTACGTCGGGGACGGGCATTCCGACTGGCAACATCGAGTTCTGGCCGGACAATTACGGTGTGATCAACGGGGCCAGGGTCGTGGGAGCTTCCAGCGACATTTACGACTTCGGCGATGAAACAGCTCCGCCGGCCGACGGTTATGGCTCCATGCAGATCCATAATTTTGGAGCGAAGCAGACTCTGTTCTCCATCAACCATTGGGTCACCGGGGCAGGAGCGGATCTGGGAATTGGCAACGGACCCGAGCGTTCTCCCGACTGGACGTTTTCCGCTAATGGAGGATCGTATTCGTCGAAGCGTCTGCGGGTTTACGTTCGCGAACCGAAGTAACGCGAGAATTTTCAACCTCGCCGTGTGTGCCACATTCCGGATCGGGCGAGTGAGCAGTACATTGACAACCTCCACGTGCCCTTAAATCAAATGGTGGTTCTGTTGCTCGAAGGTAATTACCCCGATGTTGGACAAGAAGAAAGCGGTTGTACTCGTTAGCGGAGGTTTGGACTCGGCGACTACGCTGGCGATTGCAAAGAACGAAGGTTTCGATATTTATGCGATCTCGTTTGATTACGGGCAGCGACATCATTTCGAGCTTGAGGCGGCTCGTCGAGTTTGTGAAAGTCAGGGCGTCTCGGAGCTGGTTGTCTTCAAGGTCGACACCAGTATCTTTCGCGGATCCGCGCTGACCAATGACATTCCGGTGCCGCACAACCGTGATGAATCTCAGATGGCTGATGGAATTCCCGTCACCTATGTGCCCGCGCGGAATACGATCTTTCTCTCCGTTGGTCTGGGGCTCGCCGAATCGGTCGGAGCGAACGATCTTTTTATTGGCGTGAACGCCGTCGACTACAGCGGCTATCCGGACTGCCGCCCGGAATTCATCAAGGCGTTTGAAGACATGGCCAATCTCGCCACGAAAGCCGGTGTTGAAGGGCAGCGACTGAATGTTCACACGCCGCTTATTCTTTTGACCAAGGCCGAGATCATTCAACGTGGAGTCGCGTTGGGGGTCGACTATGGTTTGACTCATAGTTGTTACGACCCGCTGCCGGATGGAACGTCCTGCGGCGAATGTGATTCTTGCCAGTTGAGGTTGCGAGGATTTCGTGAAGCCGGATTTGCGGATCCTATCCGCTACAACAAGTCGTGACAGGTTCCGCTCGAATGTCGTCCGAATCATTCAACGAACGGATCCATGCCGCATTGGCCCGACTAACGCTGGCGCATCATCGTCGAGTTCGCCGGTGCGTTGAGTCAATCAGCACGACAGAATGTCTGGTCGACGGTCATCGGTGTGTGAGTTTCGCGACGAATGATTATCTGGGACTCACAAGACATCCTCGCGTTCTGGCCGCGTTTACTCAGACAGCGGCGATACAAGCCGGAGCCGGAGCCAGTGCTCTGATTGCAGGACGATCGAAACAGAACGCCGGGCTTGAGAAAGCCCTTGCGGAATTCGAAGGCACAGAATCAGCCATTCTGTTCCCATCCGGCTATGCGGCCAATACCGGTGCCATCACCACTCTCGTCGGGCTGAATGACGCGGTGTTTTGTGATCACGATAATCATGCCAGTTTGATCGACGGCTGTCGCCACAGCGCCGGGAAATTCTTTGTCTACGATCGTCGGGATCTGGAGCGACTGAGCGACTCCATTGCGAAGCGGAGAAAAGATTTTGAGCACACCTTCATCGTGACGGATTCTGTCTTCAGCATGGATGGAACTCTGGCCCCGCTTCCGCAGCTTTGTGATATCGCGGAGAGTTTTGATTCCACTGTGATCGTCGACGAGGCCCATGGAACCGGAGTATTCGGAGTGCAGGGGAAAGGCGTCTGTGAGCTGCAGCATGTTCAGCATCGAATTGCCGTAAAGATCGGAACGCTCAGCAAGGCCATTGGCGGGCTCGGGGGATTTGTCGCCGGATCTGAGGCGTTGTGTGAATGGCTCTGGAATAATGCCCGCAGTCAGTTCTTTTCGACGGCGCTGCCGCCAGCAGTGACGGCTGCGGCGGCCGAATCACTGCGAGTCATTATTGAGGAGCCGGAGCGGCGTGACAAGCTGGCTACTGCCGCCGTGTTTGCCAGACAGACTCTGCAGGAATGCGGGCTCACAGTGCTGTTTGATCAGGCAAGTCCGGAATCCAGTCCAATCATTGCGATTCTGATCGGCGATGACGATCTGGCGGTTCGAGTCAGCCAACGGATGCTTGAATGCGGCTTTTTTTTTCCAGCCGTAAGACCACCGACGGTCGCTTCCGGAACGGCCAGACTCCGGATGTCCGTCTGCTGCGACCATACTTTCGAGATGATTCGGGGCGCCGCGTATCAGCTTCGAGACGTTCTGAGATCCGAGCGATAGAGACGCTGGAATCGCGGGGGAACTCCGCATAGTCTCCCGCTCGCCAGAGGCTGTAAAACTGGCAGGGCTCATTCATCCCGGACGAATCGACAGCATCTGGATTGCGAGCCAATCGTTTAACGGAAAGTCGAAAGCGACTGCGAATTCATCCGCCAACGCCTGCGGCTTGCCGTTAAACGATGTCGTCAAAGGGTAGTGCTTTTCAACGTGCCGCGTTCCTTTTGCTTCTGAGTCGACCGATTCCAATGACATCATCAGAACCTGTTGCTCAATTGCTGCTTCCAGAGCAGATTGATCCGGATCTCCGCAAACACGCGGAGAACCGAGCCGGGTTTGCCGACGAGTATCCCTTTGCGTCGAAATGGTTTGAAGTCGACGGCTATGTTCAACACTATGTCGACGAAGGTCAGGGACGCGTTCTTTTGATGGTTCATGGGAATCCCACATGGTCGTTTGCGTGGCGAAAGCTGGTCAAGGATCTCAGTCGCGATCATCGAGTCATCGCGATTGATCATCTGGGCTGTGGTTTTTCCGAGAAACCTCAGGACAAGAACCTGTATACGCTCGATGGCCATATCCAGCGTCTCTCGGCGCTGGTGCGACTGCTGGATCTGCAGAATGTCGTCCTGTTCGGGCACGACTGGGGCGGAGCCATCGGTATGGGCTGCGCTGGTCGGATGGCCGATCGCTTCGAACGCTTCGTCCTGATGAATACCGGTGCGTTTCGAAGTCAGGCCATTCCGTTCCGCATTTCGCTCTGTCGTATTCCGTTGCTGGGTGCGATTGGTGATCGAGGATTCAATCTCTTCGCCCGCGCGGCCTTGACGATGGCGGTCGAGAAACCTCTGACGGCCGCCGCACGAGCCGGCTTTATTGCACCTTATGATTCGTGGAGCAATCGAGTTGCGGTGCATGAGTTCGTTCAGGACATTCCGCTTCAGGAAAGCCATCGCAGCTATGCAACATTGGCCGGCGTGGAACAGTCTCTGGAGAAGTTCCGCAAT
>CAMAXD010000196.1 GCA_945861975.1 Candidatus Kuenenia stuttgartensis
ATTACGCAAAAACGCGAAATCCTTGATCTGATTTGTTTGAACCTCGCTATTAGCGACGTAAGTCTAGTCCTGACAAAGAGAAAGCCGTTCGATGTTTCCACCGAACGGCTCGATTTGAAGAAAAGTCGGGGCGACACGATTTGAACGTGCGACTTCCGCGTCCCAAACGCGGCGCTCTAGCCAAGCTGAGCTACGCCCCGATGTATCCTGTTTGATCTGATTGTTACATCAGAGTTCTCTCAGGACACGTGCAACAGAAAACCGGTTCGGTGAAGAACTAGTCGTCCGCAGCGGGGCGGAGTGTAGCGAGCATGCCGTTGCGTTTCCAGAGTGCTGTGCCTGCTTGAGGTGATAAGTTTCTAGGATCGGGAAGACTTCTGCTCCGCGACGGCGAAAATTGCTGATTCGCCTGAGAAACCCGTCATTTCTGCAGGAAGATCAAGGACAGGCCAATACCCCGCGCCGCATCTCAGCCTCGAAAGAAGGATGATCGCTGGTCGCAGCTCATCAAGATTCTGACAAATTTTCTACAGACCCTGAACTTACGAGAGAAATTGAAACAAATGAATCCACGGCCGGAAGACACGCGTCTCTAGAACCGAGCCTGCCGCTGGGACAGATACTCGACCAGAGCTTTGTCGAACGGCATGCTGGTGTCGAGCGGCACGTAATCAGCACCAACCGCCTGGCATGTCGTGCGGAAGCGTTCTCGCAGATCGCTCACTGCCTGCAGATATTCAGCTCGAATTCCGGCCGCATCGACGATCTCGTGGTCATTGGTTTCAGGCTCCATCAAGTCCACGCTTCCAGTAAAAGGAAACGTAACTTCTGCCTCATCCAGAATGTGAAACACGATGACGTCGTGGCCGCGGAAACGCAACATGCGAATAGCGTCGATGATTTCATCCTGATCGGCCAGCAGATCAGACATCAGCATCATTAAACTGCGGTGGCGAATCATGGAGGCGATTCGTCGCAGGTTTCCCGCAATATTGGTCGTGCCCGTCGGCTTGCAGCGTTGAAGAACCGACAGAATGTCGCCCAGATGTGAGCGACGACTTCGTGCGGGAAGGCTGGCCTTGAGTTCATCATCAAAGGTCATGAGCCCGACCGGATCCTGCTGATGAATCATTAGATAGCTGATGGAAGCCGCAAGGCAAATGGCATAGTCAAATTTGGTCAGGTCCTGGCGATAGGTGTAGCCCATGCTTCGCGAAAGATCCATCAGCAGATAGCCCGTGATGTTCGTTTCGGCCTGATACCGCTTGATGTAAAGACGATCGGTACGAGCAAACACCTGCCAGTCGATATCTTTAGGATCATCGCCCGGTTCGTACCGCCGATGTTCGCTGAATTCGACGCTGAAACCCTGAAACGGACTGGCATGCAGACCAGACAACAGCCCTTCCACAATAAACTTCGCGCGAAGATCCAGGCGAGCAATGCTCTGGATCACCGCAGGCTTCAAGTATTGTTCGGCTGATGACATGGAAAGAACTCAATCCACTAACCCGCTGCGACTTCGGAGAGCACCTGTTCGGCCACAAAGATCGGAAGTGTCGGCTGATGATGGACGGCCATGGCAATCGCATCGCTGGGGCGGCAGTCGACATTATGAACCATATCACCGACTTTGATCTTCAGGATGGCGTAATACGTATGGTCCTTCATTTCTGTAATGACGACTTCTTCAATCTTTCCGCCTAACGTTTCAACAATGTTCTTAAGCAGTTGGTGAGTCATGGGGCGGAATGGCGGTTCTTCCAGCAATCGTCGATTGATGATCTGCACCTCGAACTGCCCGATCAAAATGGGAAATGTTCGAGTCCCCCCGACCTCACGCAGATAGATGGCCTGCTGATCATTCAATTCAGAAACGATTACTCGACTGAGTTCCATCTGCGCAAACACTTGGAAATGCTCCTACGAATCATGGCGGGAAAAGGTCATGGAACAGCGCTGGCGGGATGGTGAGAGAATCCTGACGCAAGCGTTTTCGTTTAACGGCGAGCCGCAGGCGAAAGAGTCAGCGGCCAACGATGGCTGCGGCTTACCCCGTTTAAACAACTCAATCGATAGTCTACCAGCGGGTTGCTGATCTCGTCGCGGTTCCGAAGAATGGGCCTTACGGCAGTCGGCGAACCTTCAGATTTTTGAAGTAGACCTTGCTGTTCGGGTCGTGAGCCTGCAGGGCGAACGTTCCTTCTCCAAGTCGACGTTCAAAATCTTCGGAGAAAGCTTTTTTTCCTTCTGGTTCAGTGTAATCGACCGTTGTTTTATCGTTGACGAGGATTTCGATGTGCTTACCCTCGACCTTGATATAGGTCTTGTACCATTCATTGTCTTTCAGACCCGGGTTACCCACATCAACGACGCCGTAGAGGCTGCCAGATTTCTTCGGGTCCGACTGCGTCACGTTGACCTGGCATTCGAGTCCAAAGCGAGGCCAGCCGGTGTCCTGAAACTTCGTATGGAAATAAATCCCCGCGTTACTGCCGGGAGTTGTCATGACGTCACATTCAAACTCAAAATTCTTGAATGGCTTGCCGTCACCTTCATAAAAGAGGTGGCTGCGTTCGCCGACACAGACGAGCATTCCGTCTTCGATCTTCCATGATTCTTTGTTTTCGTTCACTTTCCAACCGTCGAAGGTGATACCGTCCCACATATTCGTCCACGGCGCCGTGTCGTCGCCTTTCACGGAAGTCACCAGCACGCAGGCCAGAAGGCCTAAAATTGCACTGCGAATCATCATTGAGTTCCTGGAAATACAGAAAATTGGTGGATGCCGCCACGGCGAAGCATCGCGGTATCCTCAGACTACCGAATCCGGCCACTGGATTCCATGCACTCTGCCCGGGACATTCGGTCCTCTGTTGTGACTGGGGATTCTCGTGAGTAACATGTTCACATCCTGGAAATCTGTGAACTTATATCGTGAGACCTGACCATGCTGAACTTCGTTGGACGTGGAAGTGCACATACCTGCGACGGGAAGACTCGGCGAGATTTCCTGCAGGTTGGGTCATTGGGCGTTGCCGGACTTTCGCTGGCCGAGTACATCGAAGCGAAAGAACTGGGGCAGGTGGCTGACGGTCACGATGAACGCTCCTGCATTATGATTTTCAATCTGGGTGCTCCCAGCCAGTTGGACACGTTCGACATGAAGCCGGACGCACCGTTGGAAGTGCGAGGTCCGTTCAAGGCGATTTCCACGAGCTGCGGCAATTACCAACTGTCCGAAATTTTGCCGAAACACGCAGCGATCTCTGAACATATCGCTTTGGTGCGAAGTTGCCATCACACCGGAGCGGCGGTTCATGATGCCGGCTGGCAGATGATGCAGACCGGGCGACAATTTGCCGGCGGTGTGAATTCGCCGCATGCGGGATCCGTCGTTAGTTATCTCAAGGGACGCCGAACCGATCTGCCCCCGTTTGTCGTGCTGCCGGAAACTATGGGCCGTGGCGGTGGAAATCTTCCGAATGGCCAGGCTGGCGGATTCCTCGGGAAAGCTCATGATCCGTTTGCGTTGATGGCCGATCCTTCCAAGCCCGACTTTAAAGTGCCCGACCTGTTGCCGCCGGAAAATCTCGGCGAGGTGCGAATCGCGCGGCGACGCAAACTGCGAGACCTCGTTGACGCCACCGTCAAGGATTTTGAATCCACAGAAAACGCGGCCATGATGGGGCGAAACTTCGAAGCCGCCTATCGGCTTATGACGAGTACTCAGGCTCGCGAAGCGTTTGACCTGACGAAGGAACCGCAGTCCGTGCGAGAACGTTACGGAATGAATCGCTTCGGTCAGTGCTGCCTGCTGTCGCGCCGACTGGTCGAAGCCGGTGTGCGTTTCGTTACGATCAATTCATTCCTGACCGTCTTCGATGAGATTACCTGGGACATCCATGGCTCAAAGCCATTCACATCCATCGAAGGCATGCGTGACATCGTGGCTCCGATGTACGACCAGGGCTATTCGGCTCTCATCGAAGATCTTCATCAACGCGGGCTGTTGAAGAATACAATGGTCTGCAACCTGGCCGAATTCGGACGAACGCCAAAAGTCAATCCAGCAGGCGGCCGCGACCACTGGCCTCAATGTTTTACCGTCGGTTTTGCTGGTGGCGGCGTGAAAGGTGGCCAAACCGTTGGGGCAAGTGATCCGATCGGCGGTGTTCCTGCTGATCGTCCCGTGCAGCCAGGTGATGTGCTGGCTACGATCTTCCACAGCATGGGACTGAAGCTGGATTCTCACCTGCCGGGTCCCGCCGGCCGACCATTCCCGCTGGTTGACTTTGGATACCGCGAAATTCACGAGCTGTTTTAAGAGAATGGTGTGCCTGCGTTCGCTGGCACACCGGTTGAATGTCCAATGGATTCAAGCGGGAAAGTTATTTCGGGACTGTTCCTCAGAAGGATTCAGAACACTCCGTAGAAACCATGTTTCACAAACTCAAACTGTTTGCAGTTGGCTCAGGAGTCGACTCCAACCTCGTACAGCAGATGATCCAGTTCGTGATGACGCTCTTCAACGAACGGAATGCAGCCGTCGGGATACTGCTGCCACTTCAAAAAGAATAACAGTTGATCGATGTTCGCGCCGAAGAAATACATGGTGTCAAAATACGGCAACCCTGGCTCAGCGATTTGACGAAATCTCAGCAGCCCCAGAGTCGCCTCCTCGAGTCGTTCGATGGAAACGAGTGGACCTCGCCGTTCTGCTTGTAGCGCGGGCTTTAGCCAAAGCGCCGAACGAATACTGATCGCGTCGAACACAAGTCGCGACATTACGCAGCGGCGAGCAGTGCGAGTTCTTCAGAATTAACGGCAACGATGGCAATGCCAAACTTGTCGGCGATGGCAGCAACCTCTTCTGGATTGATGATGATTGTCATACCGGCTTCAATGGCCAGCACCTTACCACCCGACTCGTGCATCGTCTTGATGGTGTCTGCACCGACAGTCGGAACATCGAATCGCATATCCTGTTTCGGCTTGGCCACTTTCACAACCGTGAAGCCACCGCGTCGGCACAATTCCCCTGCACGACGAATGCAGCGATCGGTCCCTTCAATTGCTTCCACAGCGATCACCGCGGTGTCATTAATAACGACAGTCTGGCCAATATCAAGACGGCCCATTTCACGAGCCATCTCCCAGCCGAACCGAATATCTTTCCACTGAGCCGCGTTGGGGCGGCGGCTGGTTAGAAATCCATGTTTCACAAGAAGCTCCGGACAGTATTTCAGGGCAGAATCAAAGATCAAATTATCGCGTTCAAACTCACGAATCACTGCCAACAGCAGGGTGTCATCTTTCTTGTTCTCGCGAGCATAGCGAACCCACATATGGATGGTCCGCCAGTCCGGCATCAGCCGAAGCCAGCGGAACGGATGAAAGAGAACAGTCTTCTCAATCTTTCCCGCCATAATGATTCGCTGAACCCCGGCTTTCTTGAACAGCCGAATCGCTTTACCAAAACGCGCGAGCGGAGCGAAACGAAATGCATCGCAGGCGTCATAGAGTTCATCCGAAGCCATGCCAGCCACGCCAAGTCCGTAGACATAATGACCAGCATTGCGAGCAGCACGAGCAAAGCGAATGGGAAACTCCCCCGCTCCGGCGAGAAGCCCCAGCCTCATCGGAGGCATCGCCTTCACCTCGGAAATCGCATCGAGCCCCGCTACGGCCTGTCTCACGAATGGCAGTATGTCGGGATAGGAATCTGAATTAACCGGCGTAGACATGTGAGCTGACTGTGGTGATTGGTCGTGCAGGATGGCGCTGTCAGGCCACCCTCAGATAAAAAGTAATACACTGAATAACGCCCAGTTTTTCGTTCTGGAGGAACACGATGGTGGACTATTGCATTCTTCGCCATTCAACTTGTGGTGCGGGCGTTAGCCAGCATTCTATTTCTAATTGCACAACACCGCCGACTGAAGTCGGGACCAAGGGAAAGTCCCGAAATAACTTTCGACTTGAATCCATTGGACACGCAACCGGTGAGCCTGCGTTCGCTAAAGCTCACTTGTCACACCCTACTGTTTAACATTTCGCTTTGCAGAGTGTGACAAGTTCGCCCCTGCGAACTCAGGCACACCATTCAGGGACTTACGCGGCTGCGGAGTCTCTGCTGTCTGGTTTTGCCCCTTGTTCTGGTCGAAATCCGGAAGCCGGATCCAGCAGTCGAAGGCGAAGCCCTTCCAGTTCTTTCTCCATTTTTTTGACGGTATCTCGAATCTCCGGAAGTCGCCGGAGAGCCATTAATTGGCGAGTCGTCTCAGCCACCGGACCAGCAGGTGAACCGAGATAAGTCTGGCCGCCAGGCATGTCGCGATGAACCCCGGCTTTAGCTCCTATGATCGCACCGTCACCAAGATGCACGTGGTCAGCAATACCAACCTGCCCCGCGCAGACAACAAAATCACCTGTGGTTACAGAGCCGGCTAAACCAACCTGCCCCACCAACAGATTGTGTCGACCAACCTGGCAGTTGTGGGCGATCATCACCTGATTATCAATGCGAGTCCCGGAGCCAATTACCGTCTCACCAATCTTCGCACGATCGATGGTGGTCGCAGCTCCGATCTCCACATTATCACAAATTCGCACCGTGCCATAATGTGGCAATCGCTCATGACCACCATTCACGAAGCGATAACCAAAGCCGTCGGCACCAATCACGCAGGCCGCATGAATGGTGACGTGACTTCCGATGATGATATCGTGGTACAACACCGTATTCGCGTGCAGGGTCACATTGTCGCCAACAACAGAGCCGTCGCCTACGACAACACCGGATTGAATTTCACAACTGTGACCAATGACCACATCGCGACCAATTACGGCCAGCGGATGAATATTCGTGTTGGCACCAATCTGAGCCGTTGCGTCGACCACTGCGTGCGGGGAAACTCCGATGCGCAGCCGTGGCCTCAGAGGACGTAGGATCCCGGCGATCGACAGGAGCGCAGTTTCAGCTTCCGGGACCAATAGAAATGTTCGATCCTTGTAAGCTGATAACTCATCCTTAAGCGCCAGCGGAGCGACGATGACTTTGCACTTCGACTGTTTTACTCGTGGGAGATTCTTTAGATCGCCAACGAAGCTGATGTCGCTCTCCAATGCTCGATCGACAACATCAACGCCCGTGATGGTGCGAAGGGGATCACCGAGCACTACTGCGTCAAGAATTTCGGCGATCTCTCCAGCCGTTAACGATCTTCGCGCGGTTCCACCGTTCATCCTGCCCTCCCTGTGCTCGTCCGAGTGCCGAATTTCACTGTTCAGCTTCACCCAATCATCATAGCGCAGGGGCGGAGATCACCGCAATAGGAAGCTTTTGCCCCGGATAGCAACATGGTCCCAAACAAATCGCCACCCCGAAAATGACCTACACCCATCCCGCACATTCGGCCGCTCTGCCCGACAACTCAAATGTCATCAATATGACTGCTCGCGATTCTGGTTTGCTCTCAAGTGACGATTGAGAATCGTAGTGCCCAGCACAGGGACGGCGTATCCGGCAACCGAGTCGAGCCGCTCCATGCCTGCCTTAGCGATACTCCAGAAACTCGGTGTGGGGAATTTCAAGCCCACCCGCCCCCGACCAATGCATGTTCAAAGGTACAGATACCTGCCCTTCTTCTTGGGCAACAGCCGCCATCGCGAGAACCCACACAGCAGATTCCGCGACGCACTGAACGGCGGGATATCCGACGCACAGATGGCGGAGAATTCGTTAGGTAGGGTTGTACGGGCTTGTTCACGCTCCGAGTCTCAAAACTCCGGACAAATCCGTGGCGTTTGTTTCTGGCGGGTTTATACATTCACCCAGGGGAAACTGGTCTCCCTGAAGTTTCACAGGAACGTTTCCGTTGTGATCAGTACACAACGTGGTACGATTCCGATGGAGTCTCCCTTCCAGCATTGAGAATTGTCAGCGACGCCGGTCCTGTGATGCGTGAGATCCTACGGAGTGGCTTTCGCGACACTGCAGGTTCGGTATTCGTGGGAGGCTTCTGTGGTGATTCAATCTGTCTCTACTGTCCACTGCAGAATTCCGCCCTCGCAAGCCGAATGACATACGGTCGATGCCGCAGATTAAATCCAAAGAGACTCTCAAGTCATTTCTCCTGACTTCGCGATTGCTGTCCCCAGCGGACTGGAATTCCGCCGCAGGCCAGATTTCTGACTCCACTTCTGTCGACGCCATTCTGCAGACTCTTGAGCGACGGCAACTGTTAACGCCGTTTCAGAGCGGTCGAATTCAGAAGGGTGAAACCGAAGGTCTGGTACTCGGCCGATACAAGCTTTTGTATCGCAATGCGTCCGGCAGCTTTGCACGCGTTTTCCGCGCTGCTTCGACGGACGACAACAGCATCGTGGCTCTCAAACTGCTTCGCGAACGTTGGGTCGATGATCCGCGAACGGTGGCCAGTTTCGAGCGTGAAGCTCGTATCTGCCAAAAGTTTATTCATCCCAATATTGTCTCGATTCTGGACATCGGCAACGAGGGACGTTTTCATTATTTCACGATGGAGTTCATTGAAGGCGGAAATCTCCGCGACTTCATGAATATCCGCAAGACTTTGTCGCCGCTGGAGGCGACTCGGTGCATGTACCAGATCTGTCAGGGTCTGGAGTATGCTCTGAAGATGGGGGCTTCTCATCGCGACTTGAAACTCACCAACGTTCTGATGAGCACTATCGGAGTCGCTAAGCTGGTGGACTTTGGTCTCGCCGGCGCGGAGAACGCAGCGCAGGCCGGCACCAGCGATGATGTTCAACGTGCGCTGGAGTATTCAACGCTGGAACGCGGCACCAATGCACCTCGTAATGATCCGCGCAGTGATATTTTCTTTGCGGGCTCGATCTATTACGAACTGCTCTGTGGCGAAGGCCCGTGGTCGCGGACTATCGATCGGGAAGAAAAACTGCAGTTGAGTCGTTACTCCAACGTGCGACCGCTCAAGCAGGTGCTGCCCGGACTTCCCGAAGGCATCTATCGAATTGTGAAGACGATGATGGAACTGAATCCATCATCGCGGTACCAGTCTTATGTCGAGGTCAACAAAGATCTCCGCACCTTGCTGGGGGAACTGGGCGAGCCGACCGGGGATACCGTTAAGAAGAATTCCGCATCCTCCGGCGGTGCAGGTTCTAAATCTGGTTCGTCCTCAGGCGGGAAGTCTGATAAGAAGTCCTTCAATCTGATGATTGTTGAACCGGGACGAAAGCGAGAAAAGAAGCTTAAGCAATACTTCGAACAGTACTCGTTCGCGTTGAACTTTGTTGAGGAGGCTTCTGTCGCGTTTGAGAAGCTGAAGGGCAAAACGCCGCCGGATGGATTGTTGTTCATGGCGGACGTTGATGCCGCGCCAGTTCTGGAACTTTATTCCAAAGTTCAGGCGTACGCTCGCACATTAAAAGTACCATGTGTGGCGGTATTCGCAGCAGAAGAAGCGGACGCAGTTAAGAAACAGATCTACTCGACGAAGTTCGGCACGACGATGTTTCAGCCGACGTCGCCGCGCGACCTCCGTCAGCACTTTGCGGAAATTTCCGGTTTTGATTGCGGTCCCGTGACGCCGCCAGAACCACCAACACGAAAAGAGGCGCCAACTGCCAAGACTGGTGCGGTAAGTAAGTCACCAAAACTTCCGGAACCGGCAGCCGATTCAGATATCGTTATTGACGATTCAGACGTTGAAGTCATCGCGAAGCCGGCAGCGCCACTGAAGCCATCAGGGGATAAGCCGAAGTCCGGTGCGAAGGAATCGCCGCCAGTCGCGGTCCCGTCGAAGGACTCGACATCCGAGAATCCTTCCAGGCCGCAGCCACCGCCACCAGTATCGACTGCTGTTTCTGCTGGAGCGAGCTCCGAGGCCACTGCGGCGAAGGCACCAACTCCTCAACTGAATGCGGCCCAGAAAGCGGCGGCAATCCGTGCTGCTCAACGAGCCGCCGAACGGGAAGCGATCGAAAAATCGGCTGCGGAAGAAGCAGCCGCCGAACGTGCTATTATCGCAAAGGCGGAACGAGAAGCTCGGGAGAAAGCAGCTCGCGAACAGGCCGAACTTGATCGCATCGCCGCTGAAAAAGCGGCTGTGGAAGAGGCGGCTCGGAAGAAAGTCGAAGAAGAAGAGCGAGTGGCTCGCGAGAAAGTCGCAGCCGCACGTAAAGCCGCCGAAGAAGCCGAGCGTAAGAAAGCAGAAGAAGAGCGAATCGCTCGGGAAAAAGCGGAAGCGAAACGACTGGCGGTAGAAGAGGCTGTTCGCAAAAAGGCAGAAGACGAACGCATCGCGAAAGACAAAGCGGAAGCTGAACGACTGGCAGCCGAAGAGGCGGCTCGTAAGAAGGCCGAAGAAGAACGTATCGCCAAAGAGAAGGCCGAGGCCCAGCGAGTCGCCGCTGAAGAAGCCGCTCGCAATAAGGCGGCAGCTGAACGACTGGCAGCCGAAGAGGCCGCTCGTAAGAAGGCCGAAGAAGAACGCATCGCCAAAGAGAAGGCCGAGGCCCAACGAGTCGCCGCCGAAGAAGCCGCTCGCAATAAGACGGAAGTTGAACGACTGGCAGCCGAAGAAGCGGCTCGTAAGAAAGCCGAAGACGAACGTATCGCCGCGGAGAAGACGGAAGCCGAACGACTGGTAGCCGAAGAAGCGGCTCGTAAGAAAGCCGAAGACGAACGGATTGCCGCTGAGAAAGCAGACGCCGAACGACTGGCAGCCGAAGAAGCGGCTCGTAAGAACGCCGAAGACGAACGTATTGCCGCGGAGAAGGCGGCAGCTGAACGACTGGCGGCCGAAGAAGCGGCTCGTAAGAAAGCCGAAGAAGAACGCATCGCCGCTGAGAAAGCAGAAGCCGAACGACTGGCGGCCGAAGAGGCGGCTCGCAAGAAGGCCGAAGAAGAACGCATCGCCGCTGAGAAAGCAGAAGCCGAACGTCTGGCGGCCGAAGAAGCGGCTCGTAAGAAAGCCGAAGAAGAACGCATCGCCGCTGA
>CAMAXD010000197.1 GCA_945861975.1 Candidatus Kuenenia stuttgartensis
GGAGAAGCCTCCGTCTGCTGCCACTTTTCAATGGCAGAATGCATGAAAGACTCAGGCAACTGCCGCAGATAGTTTCCACCTGCGATTGGCAACCAGCCACCGGCGAACGGTATTGTTGACGGAGGAATCTCGAGGATTGATCCGTTTGAGCAGGCATGTTCGTGAATTTGTCGACGCCACGGTTGCTGACTGAAGTCTCGCCGACGCGGCATCAGGCTGGAGTCGTAGAGATAACCGGCTTCCTGCAATTCATTCAGAAAGCTGAGATCCTTCTTCCGGAGCCATCCATCAGACAGTCGAAACCCGACAACAGGTCGGCTGATCGTGTCTTCCAGTACCTCACGTGATCGTCGCAAATCTTCGCGTCGCGCTTCCGCGCTGAGTTTCAAGAGTGGCTGATGCAGATGTCCACGGCTTGCGATTTCATGGCCCGCGTCCGCAACCTTGCGTACCAGTTCCGGATACTTTTCAGCGATCCAGCCAAGCACAAAGAATGTGGCTTTGGCATCGTGATGTGCGAGCAGTTCGAGCGTCTCTTCCGTGTTCTTCTCAAGTCTTGACTCGAAACGATACCAGTTTCGAGGACTGATAAATCGATGAAACACACCGGCCTGAAAATAGTCTTCCAGATTGACTGTCAGAATCTGCGAACGCGCTGACCCTGCGTTCTTCAGAACGAGTGTTTTGTCGGCAGATTTTGGATGGAGTTCCCGCACCAGCATGATCGAATCACTGACAGAAAGAGTGACAAACCCTGAACGAAGACATCTGAGCAGATCGCAGAGAGGTTGCTCCGAATGACACCAAACCTAGTTTCGGTAAAGCTGGTTGGCTGTGGAATTCATTAAACAAATGATGTGTTCAGGGCGGCCAACAGAGCACATTGCGTGAGAATTGTCAGTCGTAACGATTGATCCGATGAGCGGAACTGTCGAGAGAATGATTGCGATGCGAATGGTCGACAGGATCGCTACACTCTGCCGCAGCGTCATCATTTGACGTGAACCATACGCTTCAGGATTCACTCAAACCGCCAGAACATCCGTCTGGGCTGCTGTGATCACCGCATAGTTGCGGCCGTTGTTCTATGACAGTTGTCTTTGAAATTGAATGAAAGTTGATCGTGCTCCGGATCGGTTCCATATCGTTGGATTTGCCCGTTGTTCAAGCTGCACTCAGTGGGTACAGCGACTGGCCAATGCGTGCGATTGCTAAAAAACTGGGAGCCCCGTATTCCATCTGCGAAGTGATGACCGATTCGTTTATCAGCTCTCTGAAGGACCGAGCAAAGACACGGCATCACCTCTATCTGGTGGAAAGTGATCATCCAGCGGGTGCGCAGTTGATGGGGTCTGAGCCGGAAGAATTCCCTGGTGCTGCACTGAAACTGGTTGAAGCGGGCTTTGATGTTGTTGACATTAACTTTGGCTGTCCCGCAAAACGTTCAGGCGGACGATGTCGAGGTGGATATCACCTGGGGCAGCCCGATGTTGCGATTGAGATTCTGCGGCGAGTTCGCGATGCGGTGCCGTCACAGACACCAGTGACCGTCAAGATGCGACGCGGGCTGGATGATACTCCTCAGAGTCGCGACAATTTTTTTCGCATCATCGAAACGGCCTTTGAGACAGGGATCGCGGCAGTCACGGTGCATGGCCGAACGGTTGAACAGAAATATATTGGTCCGAGTCGCTGGTCGTTTCTGAAGGAAGTTCGTCAGCTCTTTCCTGGCCGAACATTACTGGGCAGCGGATACTTGTTTACAGCGGCTGATTGTGTGCGAATGCTGCAAGAGACCGGAGTCGATGGAGTGACTGCCGCACGCGGCTCGATCGGCAACCCCTGGATCTTTTCTCAGGCTGCCGCACTACTTCGTGGTGAACCACTCCCTGCTGCGCCGACGGTACATGAGCAGCGTGATGTCATCTGTGAGCATTTTCGACTGGCCGAACAAATTCTGCCAGCTGATCAGGTTTCAAAGCAGCTTAGAAAGTTTTGCATTCATTACTCCGGCTGGCATCCTGAAGCCGCGTCAGTCCGAGCAGCTTTCATTGCCGTGAAGAATTCGATCGACTGGCATGACGTCATCAGCCGCTCGTATGCGATTGATCGACCGGGACAGTATCCGGCCGACCCCGGCAACACCGGAACGGGGAATCTTTCGGCCAGTCAACTGACTGAATAGGCCGTATGGAAAGCACGAGCAAAACAGGGGGCAGGGCTGAATGGCGTTGTCCAAGCTAATTTCGCATTTTTGCGACCATAGTTTTTCACGACCGCGCAGCATTGAAGATCGCGATTCGTCACGTTCATAAAGTTTTTGTTTTTCTCTATCCGTGCAGGCATGATCGCGATGGCGTGACCCAACTGTTCATTAGAATGCTGCAGGCGTGGATCTTTCCTGGTGGCGTGTGGCAACATTTGACCAGGGAAGGTCTATGTCCATTCTACCAGGCTGCTCACACCGCTGCTTTAGCATCTTTCAGCGGTCGATGATTCAAGCCAGCGAACTTCCACTGTCCGAAGTACTCGACAGCTCTTTGTTTGCTGAGGCATTCGAGGAGGACGAGGTTCTCTTTGGAGTCGCCGACGAAGATGTCTTTACTCCGGCGATTACTCTCTGGGCAATGATCTCTCAGTTCCTCTTCAAGCAGGAAGGCAGATCGTGCAAAGCTGCAGCCGGTCGTGTGGTCTCTCTGATCGCACAAATCGCTGGTCGCGTCGTCGCTCAAAATGCTGGAAACTACTGCCGGGCCAGGGCCAAGGTTCCAGTCGCGACGATCAGGAAGATCACGCTGAGACTTGCCAGTCAGGCTGAACCTGGCTGCCTTAAGTTGGACGACCTGACCACTGTGCTCGACTCCGATCAGGCTGACGAGCGTTTGTCTCCGCGAGTGATCGCTGAAATTCGTTCGCTGCCGATTGGCGGTCGAATCATCATGGTCGATGGCTTCACTATCGACGGCCCTGACACCGCTGCGAATCAGAAAAAGTATCCTCAGAATCCCGCTCAGAAAGAAGGGCTGGGGTTTCCGATTCTGCGCTGCGTCTGTTTGATTTCCATGGTGACCGGCATGCTGATCGATCTGGGCTACGCGGCGTACAGCGGCAAAGGGACTGGTGAAACGGCAATCCTGCGTCAGTTAAGTTCTACGCTTCGAGCAGGCGATATTGTTGTTGCCGATTCGTATTACTGCACGTATTGGTTCCTTGCGTTCTGCCTGAAGATTGGCGTTCACGTTGTGATGAAGAATCATCACAAGCGAGAGGATAAACCGATCAGTGCGAAACGAATCAGTGATACCGAACGAACAGTCAGATGGCCACGTGCGTCGCGTCCGAAGTGGATGTCAAAAAAAGAGTATCGACGTATTCCTGAATTCATTGAGATACGGTTGAGTGACGTAACAGTGAAGACTGCTGGCTCTCGGTCAACGGGATTCACGATCGCCACCACATTGCTGGACGTCGAAGGACATCCTGGCACATGGCTTGGTTCGATGTATGAAGGCCGCTGGATAGTGGAGCCGGATATTGAGTCAATCAAATGCACGCTGGGTTTAGAGCATTTGCGTGGACAGAGTCCTGAGAGTCTTCATCGGGAACTGTGGACCGGAGTACTGACATATAATCTTGTGCGACTGAAAATGTTGCAGAGTGGCTACGCTGCAGGCCGCGAAATTCGCAGCCTGAGCTTTACAGAAACTCATCAGTTGCTGGCAACGAACTGGCTGCTCTGCGCGTGCGTCGGGGTGACCGAAGCGATGGCCGTCTCGGCGCAACGGCAGGGCGTATGCGCCGTGGCAGGCCAACGTCCAGACCGCGTTGAACCTCGAGAAAACAAACGGCGTCCCAAGGTCCTTAAGCTGATGACTGTGGCCAGAAAAATATTTCACGCGACTGTCGCTGCACTCGCGAAAATCCCGTAAATTACCGTGGACAACGCCATTCGGGGCAGGGCTCTTTTAACCAAAAAAAGACCTGCCCCCTTTTTTGCTCCCCCCATATCCTGTGGCTCGACCAGCGGATTGACCCTTCCCGACCGATTCCCTCACAGCCAGCGGTTATCATCAGCTCATGGGGATTATTCGCCGCAGCAGTGACGCCGGTGCGACCAACATAATGACTAATGCGGCCAACTTCGCGTCAGCCGTCATTGCGAAGACCATGATGGCGTCAAGAAAGATAATGCACAGCAGCATCAATCCCACGGTTTTCTGAATTCTGCGAGGAGACCCGGTGGGAATTGCGGCCGCAGCTCTCATCAATAGGTTTAACGACAAAATCAAAAGCGCCATTCGACTTCCGCTGACCGCATTGGCAGCACCTCCGTAGGTGCTGATGGCCCACGCATCCAGACTGATGCCGCCGATCAAAATGATCATGCCGCAAACAAGCAATGCCGGACTGCTCTGCCCGGCTTCATTGCGAGCAAAGACCGTTACGCCAATAATATAAATTCCCAAAGCTGCAGCAACAGTGACTGGTAATGCCTGCCACAAAGTGGACCAATCCGAAACTGCACTCGCGCCGAGCATCAAATTCAAAAACCGACACGCGCCCATCCCAAGCGGGGCTGCAATTGTGGATTTCAAAACACCATTATATATCAGAATGCATGGCACTATCATCGCTGCAATAATGAGACTCGGAGTTCCCGCCATGGCAGCGGCGAGTACTCCTGTCAGCATCAGCACGCTTCCAAGAATCGCCGCGGATCGCAGTGAAATGCGTCCCGAGGGAATCGGTCGCTCGGGACGCTCCTGAGCATCCAGCTTTGCATCGAAGACATCATTGAGCACCATGCCGCCAAGATAAAGCCCGGACGTGGACAGCAGCAGCAACAAAAGTTCCTTCTGAGCCGTTAGTTCAGCCACCTTGATTTGCGGTACTCGATGTGTGATCAGGAACCCACAAAGGATGTTGGATAAGGCCGTGAAGACCGTGGGCAGCCTCATCAACTGAAGCCATGCCATCATCGTGCTGCGATTGCCGGTGGCTTCGTCAAGCTGAGGCGACAGAGGGGCTGTAGGACTATTCATTTGCAGTGTTCACCCGAGGAATGGTGGTTATCGTGAGTCGCTACCCGGTGCTCTTTATGCGACTGGGTGTTTTTCTTGCCATCGTTGTCTGATCCACACCGCGAACATGGCAACCAGAATGAACAATAAACCGCCACCGGTCAGCAGATCTGAAGCCGACTGACTGAGATTGATTCCCAGAAACATCTGCACCATCAACTGCAAATACGTGTGACCAAAGACTGGCAAACCCAAACGGCGACGAATCTCAAATTGCCAGTCGGTACAAAGGCAATATCCGAAACCGTAGAAGGCTCCCATCACAACCCACGAAAACAAGGTGGCGGCGATGCAAAGAAAATGGAGCCTGCGAGTTTGAGGCCAGGCCCAGCCCGCCAGATTGAACAGGATCAATCCCGTATGAAACACAAAGAACAACACATCAATGACGTGGAGGCTCCATACCGGAAGTGACAACATTACTGCCTCGGAGTCTCTGCGGGCTCATTTGGCGTGCTGCTGCCACCAGCACCGGGGAGCAGATCGCTCAGCGGAGGTTTTGTCGAAGAGGCTTCGTTTTCGGCTGACGGCAGAACCTCTCCTGGGTATTCGAATTCCTCCCAGGTTTTCGAAAAATTCTGCTCGAACAGACTCAAGGCCTTATCATCCAGCATGCTGTAGTAGAATCTTGCCATGGCCGAGGTCCGTGTGCTTCCATAGTCCGTGATGATCCGGGAAAGTGATTTTCTGGCGTTGGCCAGATTCCCTTCCTCCAGTTGGATCAATCCAAGGAGCAGGCTAATTTCAGCCCGACCTTCATTCATGCTCTGGATTGCATCGCCAGACATCGTGGAGTTGCGAAACGGCCAGACAGGTACGACTTCGTTGACCACCATATTCGCGTCAGCAATCATTGGCAACGAATAAAGAATTGTGCCATAGGCCTGGCCAGAAGAAATCTGCCGATTCAGAAAACTGAGTTGCGACGTCCAGGTTTCGTCCGCTGACGCATAGTCTCCGATACCGAGTTGTGAAATTCCGGTGTAGAGCTGCCATTCAATCCCGCCCATAGCTTCAGGTTGTTTCATGGCATCCTGACTCATCAGGCTAAGCATCCGATGAGCTTCTTCAAGTTCACCGGCTTCAAGAAGCAGTTGTCCCAGCAGGACCCCTCCCAGAGGATTCGCTCGAATCGTCTCCGCTTGCGCCTTCATAATCTCAAGGGCTTTTCGAGGCTGACCGGCACTGTTGTAGCCCATGGCCGTGATCACAACCTCCATCGCTTCTTCGGCAGCCGCTTCTTCGGCTGTCTTCGCTTCCCCACTTTTTTCTTTCGCCGACTTATCTGCCTCCTGCTGCTTTTTAATCGCCTCGATCTGCTGTGCAACGGACGTATTCACCTGCTCTTCAGCCTGAGTGATCTGCTCCTTCAGCTCTGATTTTCGCTGATACATACTGGTGATGCGATCCTCGTATTCATCACCACTTCCCAGCGGCGATTCGTCTTCCAGCTTCAACCACGTCTCCAGACACTCGACGGCAAGATCAAGCCGGTTCCGCTGCAAATGCAGTTCATAGAGGTTTTGCCAGGCTAATTTATCCGAAGGCTCGATCACCGTTGCCTGACGAAATGCGATCACAGCCTGTAGATATCGCACCTGAATGATTCGCTGGCTTGCATTTTCTCCCTGAAACATTTGCTCACCGACATTGAATGTCGCATAGCACTGCCCCAGTGAGTTATAGACTTCCAGATCATCCGGTGTTTCATTAAGTGAGAGGTTCAGATGTCGCACCGCAAGATTCAACGCAGCGAAAACAAAAGGAGCCTGAGTCTCTGTAGTGGCGATCTTCAGATAGTGCATGCCCAGACGCCGATTGGGACTTGAGGCCTTCCGAGTTCGATAAACATGCTTTTCATAAAAACCGGGTGCCGTCGCGGCCTGACGCAATGTGGCCATCGGAAGATCACGATCCTTGAACGCAAGGCGTGGCAGGTTGAACGCGATCTTCTCGGCTTGTGCCTGAGTCATCGTCGGGGTAATGCGCTCCAGAATTGCGGCTGATGGTCCGATGCTGATTCGCAACCAGCCGCCTGCATCCGTCAGACTCTTTATCGAGCCAAAATCTCCGGGCCCCGGGGGAGCTAATCGAGTCATAATGTGAGTAATGTCAAAATCCCGCATCGCCTGCTGAGCCAATGCCAGCCGCTCATAATGCTCTCGAGCCAGACTTTCCTTCTCTTTGGGATCCTCAGACGTTGGGGGTTGCGAATCGGCTCGCTGTAGCAACATCGAATCAAGAATCGCACCATGTTTTCCAAAGACGGAATCCATATCATCTCTGCGACCAAATGGTGTCACTCGGCTGTCCACAAAGCTCTTGCGACCACTCCAGATCAACATATCGCCCTGCTCAATCAGCGTATGCAGGATACGAGCTTCCGGATCGAGTTCCTCAATCTGCTCCTTAAAAGTATCGATGGTCACCCGCGTTTCTTTGTCGAAGCCAAACCCCAGCGGAACTGCACCCGGAAGTCTCGCAGCGACAACACAGAAACCGATCATTGCAAGTCCCAGAACCGTGGCCGCACGACCGCCTCGGGAAAACATCAGTTCTTTGCTGTCCGTCGAGTACTTCATGTTGAATGATCGACGATACCAGTCCTGAGCAACCACGCCCGATATGGCAGCGACCGCGATTGAAGCCGCGGGCAATTCATGGGCGGCCATAACTACCAGAAACGAAACGAACAGAAAGACCATCAGAAAGCCCAGATCTCTCACGCTTCTGGAGAGCAAAAGCACCACCGCAGCAACGCACAACAGAGCAATCCCGGCGACATGGGAATGATCAAACAACTTAATTGCATCTGGATTCAGGATCGAGAAGAAGTCAACGCGTCCATCAAAACGAATGCGGGCCGCGTCTGTGGTCAGCTTCCGCTGCGCAGCCATGGCCGGATACTCGGTCGAATACGTTGTCAACGGTGCCAGCAAAGAGTTGATGTGAAATGGATTCACCAACAAGGCCAGCACGGCAACAACCGCGGGCAGGATCAGAGTCTGCTGTTCCGCAACGGCAGCCAGAGATTGCTTTCGTGCAGCCATCCTTCCGGAAATCGCTGACCCGACCGCGTAGGCAAAAATAACTCCCGCACCAACCCACGCATGCGAATCAAAATTACACCAAACGGCAATTAATACCGGCAGCTTCCAAATCAGCCCCTCTGCTTTGCCAAGACGATGCTTAACCAGAAGCCGCATCGTCAGCGTCATACCAAGCACGGTGATGAGTTCAGGAACCGGCATGAAGTCTGTCGAGCAAGCGACAATCGCAAAGACAGCGCAGATCGAGGTCCACCAACTGGACACGCCCGGTACCGAAATTCGCACCAGCAGGAACGCTGAAACTCCCGCAAGCAGTGCTTTCAGAATCGTCAGCCCCTTATCGCCACCTGCTAACCACGACAGACTGACGAGGTGATCAAACATCCAACTGACATTTGCGACAGACTGTCCCTCCATCGTCATTGAAAACTGATCCACCGTTGATGGCAGAAAGCCGTTGGCTCTCATGGCATCTCCTGATCGAATCAGGACCAATGGCTTCGTATCGTTAATCTGCCCGAACGCCATCAGCAGGGCCAGAAAAACGGCGGCCCAGCGAAGCATAAAGTCGCCGCGGATCGCTTCCTCTTCGACCAACTCGGGAGTCAGCGGCTCATCGTCCGGCAGTTCGTCTTCGAGATCACGCTTTTCCGGATCGTCAAAATCGTCTGAGAAGACGGATTTCGCAACGGAGACCGGCGAGCCCGAGGAATTCGCGGTGTGGGGAGTACTACCCGTGCTGGAGGAATCGTCGGATTTCTTCAGTTCTTCGTTGGTCTGTTCGTCGCCAGTCACGCGAAAAATCTCTCAGGTCAACAGGAATGGAACCTGCCTCAGCAGGCGCGCAATGAGTCCGCGTCAGGTTGGTACGTCCAATTTGCCGCTTTCGTTTGGCAAACTTACAGCTCTTAAACCCTGACTGGCAAGCGAAAACAACATCTCATCCGACTTTCGATGCCACTCAAGGGCTGACAACCCGCCTGATCGGGAAGAAGGATCATTTTGACAGGCACGAAAACTGCATGAGGGCTTATCCGCCGCAAAAACAGGCTGACATGAGCCACCCAGGCACAGGTTTGCCTCCTTCCCAAGAGCGGTCCCCTCTTTTCGCATCCGCGGGTCAGTCTTACGGAGCTTCCCAGCATGGCCTTTGATCCCCGAAAACTCACCGTCAAAGCGTCTGAAGCAATTCAGCGCGCTCAGGAAATTGCAGAGAAGAGAAACCATAAGTTTCTGCGGCCCCTGCACCTGCTGAAGTCGCTCCTGGACGAGGAAGGCGGGCTGATGACCTCCATCCTCCAGAAAATGAATATCAAGATCCCGCAACTGCAAAAAATGGTCGACGGCGAACTGGGGCGGCTGCCACAGTATCCCCCCAGTGAAGAACCGATCGGTGCAGGAACCGAGGCGATGAAGGTCCTGACGGCGGCGAAGAAACAAGCCGACTCCATGGGGGACGATTACACTTCAACCGAACATCTTCTGATCGCATTGACTCAGGTAGAAGACCAGGCCAAGCGACTGCTACAGCTTAATGGAATCGAAGAATCCGATCTTCAGGAAGCCGTGAAAACAATTCGAGGAGGACAGACCGTGCAGGATCAGAATCCAGAAGACAAGTTTCAGGCGCTGGAAAAGTACGGCAAGGATCTTGTTCAGCTGGCTCGCGAAGGCAAGGTCGATCCCGTCATTGGTCGCGACACGGAAATTCGTCGCGTCATTCAGGTATTGTCACGCCGCCGTAAAAACAACCCGGTGCTGATCGGTGAACCGGGTGTCGGAAAGACCGCCATCGTGGAAGGACTCGCTCATCGCATCGTGCTGGGCGACGTCCCGCAGAACCTCAAGAACAAGCGCGTCTTCGCACTCGACATGGGCGCTCTGGTGGCCGGTGCCAAGTATCGCGGTGAATTCGAAGATCGCCTAAAAGCCGTACTGAAAGAAGTGCAAGGTTCAAACGGTCAGATCATCCTGTTTATTGATGAACTGCATACCGTCGTCGGCGCCGGAAATGCCGAAGGTGCGATGGATGCTTCCAACCTGCTGAAGCCGGCCCTGGCTCGCGGAGAGCTACACTGTGTCGGTGCAACCACGCTGGATGAGTATCGCAAGCACATCGAAAAAGATCCGGCTCTGGAACGTCGCTTCCAGCCTGTTTTGGTGCAGGAGCCAAATGTCGAGGACACCATTTCGATTCTGCGTGGTCTCAAGGATCGTTACGAAAGCCATCACGGCGTTCGCATTACCGACGATGCCATTATTGCCGCCGCAACTTTGTCAGATCGCTATATCAGCGATCGCTTTCTGCCAGACAAAGCGATCGACCTTGTGGACGAAGCGGCCAGCCGGCTCCGCATGGAGATCGACTCGATGCCGGTTGAGATCGACGAAGCGACTCGCGGTCTGACTCGCATGCAGATCGAAGCTGCGGCTCTGGAAAAAGAGACCAGCGAAGAGAGCAAAGAGCGTCTGCAGGAGCTGAAACGTCAGATTGCGGAACGAGAAGAAACGACCAATCAACTGAAGTCCCGGTGGGAAGCGGAGAAGCAGGCTCTGTCGGGGATCAAGCCGCTGAAGGAAAACATCGAACGCCTGAGAACATCCTTCCAGCAGGCCTTTTCGCGTGCTCAGCAGACACTGCGCAACGAAGACTTCGTCGAAGCCCAACGCACGGAACAGGAACTGAAGGAAGCCGAGAAACAACTGCAGGTCGTGGCGGTGAAGTCGGCCGAGCTGAACACCAATAAAGAAAATCGTCTGCTGCGTGAAGAAGTGACTGACGAAGACATTGCCAAGGTCGTCAGCCTGTGGACGAATATTCCCGTCTCACGCATGATGCAGGGCGAACGTGAAAAGCTGCTGCGAA
>CAMAXD010000198.1 GCA_945861975.1 Candidatus Kuenenia stuttgartensis
GGTTCGCAAGGAACTGGAAGCGTCGCTGAAGATTCCTCCCATGAATGTGTTCGTCAATGCCAGTCACTGCCATGGAACCGTGTGTGCGGACGTCGATCAGAAGACCATTCAGGCGGTGCAGGAGGCGTGGAAGAACCTTGTCCCTGTCAATGCGGGAACCGGGATCAGTCAGGAAGTTCGGATCATGGAGAACCGCCGCCTGCTTTTAAAAGATGGCAGCGAAGCCGATGTTCGTCATGCGTATTCGATGCCCGGAGATGAAGATGTGGCGTCCATCGGGCCAGTTGATCCGGAGATTGGTCTGCTGCGACTGGATCGCCAAGACGGAACTCCGCTGGCTGTTGTTTATAACTTCGCCTGCCACCCGATTCAGGGAGCACCCAACAAGCTGAACACAGCCGACTTTCCAGCTCATGCATCACGAGTTGTGGAAGAGAACTTCGGCAGCGGAGTGATGGCCTTCTTTATTCAGGGCTGCGCGGGAGATATTAATCCGGTCGTTTACAAGGATGTGCATAGTCCTCGAGATTCTGAACCGTTCGGCACAATGCTGGGCCTGAATGTGATGCGAGGATTAAAAACCATCGAGATGTCTGACACGGCACAGTTGAAGGTCATGAATGAATCCCTGGCATTGCCTCGTGCAAAGGACATGCAGCAGCGGATCGCGTCAATCGAAGCGGAGCAGGCACGATTGCTGAAGTTGCTCGGTGGCACCAGCTTAAACTTCAAGACGTTTCTGCCGCTCTTTGTGCAGTACAAAGTGTCTCCGGAGTTTCCTTCGTACTACTCTCATCGCTATCTGCTGGAAAAAGCAAACGGTCGGGATGACCTTGTAAAGATGGATGCGGAGAACACGGCCAACATGGACGCCTATCTGCGAAACATCCAAACGATGGAACAACTGACGAAGCTGAACGTCAATCTGGCACTGCTGAAGAAGCACCTGGCAGAAAACCAAGCGGCAGGTTCTGACACGCTCGATGTGGAAGTCGGCGGACTTCGAATCGGCGACTTTGTGCTGATGACTTTCCCCGGCGAGTTAACTGTGCAGGTCGGGCTCAACATCAAACAGGTGTCACCTCACCGATTCACATTCGTTGCTGGTTACACGAACGGATACATCTTTTACACGCCAACAGCAACGCAGCGTATGAACACCGGATATGCGCAGGAAGACTGCGATTGCCTGGTTGGCCCGGAGTGGCAAAAGCTGTTTGAAGACAAAGTCGCAGCGATGCTGAAGTCGCTTTAGTGCTCTGTCAACCTTTAAAGTTGGGGTTGAATTGTATTTGTACGACGGACTTCCAGTCCGTCGGCGGTAACCTTTGTCGACGGACTGGAAGTCCGTCGTACCCGAAAATTGAGCCTTGACAGAGCACTAGTGACGGGCTGCCGCTCGAAGAATCCAGAGGCTGACGGCAAGAAAAGCCTATTGTTTCCGGATGTAAACGAATCTTTCCATTTTGCTCATTGTTCCCACATTAACGTTGCGAACAATGTAAAGTAATCGTCACAATCCTCAAAGTCGATGCAGACGGACCATGCCTTTCGAGAGAAATTGGCCAGTCTTAAGTCGTTATATCATAATGCTTTGGAGAGATTGAGAGATGAATCTGTGTGCTAAGTTGTGGCGTGATGAAGCGGGGGTTCTGTTGTCGGCGGAAGTTGTCGTGGTGGGGACCGTCGCAGTTGTCGGCTTGACCACTGGTCTGACCGTGGTCGCGCAGGCCGTCAATGAAGAACTGCAGGACGTCGGCTTTGCGATCCGCAGTCTGGATCAGAGCTACAGCACTCCTGCGATGGAAGGTTGCGGAGCACGGACGGCAGGTTCTTCCTTCACACAGGAGCCGGTGAAGAAGTCTCTGGCAGAACTTTGTGAAGTGATTGAAAAGGCGGAAAAGGAAGAGAAGACTCAGGGCGAGCGTCTGCAGCAGCAGATGAAGAAGAAAGACAAAAACACGGACGGTGAAGACACAAAGAAGAAAAAGAAGCGTGAGCAGAACATCTGATCTGGTCGAGCGTAATTCAGGATCTCTGTGACTTCTCTCTCAATCTCCACTGTCACAGTTTCTGAATCGCGTCCTTCCCCTCTCCCACTAGAAAAGCTCGTCCGACAATCTTATCGGACGAGCTTTTTTTGTTTCAACGTTCCCAAGTGAACGCCGCTTTCCCTGGCTCTTCATCACTTCTCGACTGACGTAGTTTCTCCACTTGTTGCCGAGTTGCCTGTTGCCGAGTTGCCTGTTGCCGAGTTGCCTGTCTGCTGCAGGCGATCCTCTTTGACCTGACGCAGGGTCTGAATTCGATCCATAACCATCGCCAAAATGCTCAGGATAATCACCACCACAAACTCACCGATCAACAACGTGTTCCCATGCTCATGGAGCCACTGCGCCACAGGCGCGCGAGGATCACTGAAGACAATGGCAATCAGCGACAGAATGGTGACGACAAAGACGGCTGTTGCCGGAATGACCAGTTGAAATAAGAGACTGGGCCGAGATCCTGGACCACGCATTTCTGAAACTGCCAATTGCGGAGAAACGAACCTGAACATTCAAAGCAGACTACGCACCATTGCGAATCCAAAGGCGCGATCCGCTGCTGACGACAACGGTGGCTCTCGCGGATATCACATCTCGAGTTTACTGAATTTTCTGATGCAACAGAAGTATTCGGGTCTCATTTCACCCGGTGCCTCAATGGTCCTTCGAATTTCTTCATGCTGATCAATCAAGAGTTGGCGTCGTGCTGGTTCCGGGCATCGATTCATGCGACAGTTGATTTTGTTGCCGCCCTCCCAGCATCACTGTTGCTGTCCTTTCCCAGGGATCACTCCGAATCTCAGGGATCACTCCGAAACAGATCCATTCTTGCCCGTGAACCGGCCGACATTCGCAGAACCCCACTGAGACATTTTGGCAACAGAACTCAGTATCATAATGCCCGCGGGTTTCGCGATGGCGTCAGGATTCTGCGGATTTCTTTACGGAAAAACGCGCCGATGAAATAGGTTGCGTGGTCACGGGCAGGAAAGACTGCGGCAGGTAAATTCGTGGCGGCTGACGTTGCAATTTTTCGCGGCCAACTCTGAGAAGTCGTGCTGAGATGATGGAATCCGGTGCACCTGATCGAGACTTGGCATTTGATGACGGTACTCGTCCCGTTACGATTCCTGAGTGTACTGGTATTCTGAGGAATCTATGCTCAGAACAGGCCCCGTCCCGAAATTCCTGACGCTGTTTCAGCCGCATGAAATTTGACTGGTGAGGGGGCAACGTTTCGTAAATGTTTGAGTCTCCTATTCTCGACTGAAATCCTGACATGTCTGTTCGAACTCGTTTTGCCCCCAGTCCGACCGGATACATGCACATCGGTGGAATGCGGACGGCTTTGTTTTGTTGGTTGTGGGCGCGCCGAAATCGTGGCCAGTTTATTCTGCGCATTGACGATACGGATCAGCAACGAAACATCGATGCGGCCCTCGGGCCAATTCTGGATGCGTTTCGCTGGCTGGGACTGGACTGGGATGAAGGTCCGGAAGTCGGTGGCCCGTATGCTCCCTATTTTCAATCGCAACGCCGCGCGTCCTACGACGCCGCGCTAAAAAAACTTCTCGACAGTGGACGAGCCTATCGCGACTTTGAAACACCGGAAGAAACTCAGGCCCAGCGCGAAGCGGCGGAGAAAGAAAAACGAGTTTACATCAGCAGCCGGGCGTCGCTGTCCTTAAGCAACGACGAGGTTCTGCAACGCATTGCGGAAGGGCGTGCGTTCGTTGTTCGCCTGCTGGTTCCTCGCGGCGACAAGGTCGTGATCGACGATCATGTGCGTGGTCGCGTCGAATGGGATTGCAGTCTGATGCCGGATCCTGTGGTGGCTCGTAGTGACGGGTCACCGCTCTACAATTTTGCCACCGTCGTTGACGATGCGGCCCTCGAGATTACTCATGTGATCCGTGCCGAGGAACATTTGCCGAACACGCCCATACAAGTGCTGCTACATCGAGCGCTCGGGAATAAGACTCCGGAGTGGGCTCATATTCCTTACGTTGCCTCTCCGGGTGGCAAAGAGAAAATGAGCAAGCGGAAGATTGACAAGTATCGCACCAATCCACAGTTTCAGAAGCTATTCGAACTGGGCGATCAGGTCCTGAGTCGCATTGGTATCGATCCGAAGTCTGACGCATTGTCGCCGGTGATGGTGGCGTATTATCAGCAGGTTGGCTTCCTGCCGGCCGGGGTACTGAATGCACTCGTGCGGCTGGGCTGGTCGCTGGATGATCAGACAGAGTTTTTCTCGTTGGATGATATGCAGCAGAAGTTTACGCTTGAACGAGTCATCAAGAGTGCTGCGGGACTGGATCCGGACAAGCTTCTGAACTTTCAGGCGCACTGGATGAGTCAGTTGCCGGCTAGTGAGAAGCTGGACGGATGTCTGCCGTTTCTTAAGAAGGCCGGCCTGATTGATGATGAGGCCGATCCCTCCACACGTGATCGCGTGGCCAGTGTGATCGCACTGGCTGGTGACCGCCTGCGCGTGTTTGGGGACATCTTTCAGTTGGATGAGTTTTTTGTTGTTGACGAAGACCTGAAAATTGATGACAAGAACTTCCAGAAAAGAATTGTGAAACCAGAGAACGCGATTGATCTGCTGCGTGATCTTCAGAAGCGGCTCAGCAATTTGACAGACTTTGTTGCCGGGCCAATTCATGATCTCCTGCAGGGATTTTCTGCCGAAAAGCAGGTCAAAGTTGGCGATGTCTTTCCAGCACTTCGGCTGTGTGTAACCGGGAAAGCTCAGGGAGCGGACTTGTTTAAATCTCTGGAACTTCTCGGACGCGAATGCGTGGTACGTCGCATGGACCGAGCGATCGGTCTCGCCGAATCTCAACGAGTTTAGGTTTTGGGCGAGCGGCAGGACGTCAGCCCTCCGAGCGCTAGTGCTCTGTCAAGGCTCAATTTTCGGGTACGACGGACTTCCAGTCCGTCGACAAAGGTTACCGCCGACGGACTGGAAGTCCGTCGTACAAATACAATTCAACCCCAACTTTAAAGGTTGACAGAGCACTAAGTCTTCATTCGAAGCACATTGTGAGATCAGTAGTTCCAAGTGAAAGTGATCGGCTCGAAGGGCTCACGCCCTGCCGCTCGCCCATAGAGACTGGATGTTTCAACTATGTCAACTGTCCTTGTTACTGGTGGCGCTGGGTTTCTGGGAAGTCATCTCTGCGATCGACTGATTGAACGTGGCGATGATGTGATCTGCGTCGACAACTTCTTTACGGGCTCCAAAGAGAACGTCCGGCATCTGATCGGGCATCCTCGCTTTGAGCTGATTCGCCACGATATCGTACATCCGCTGTATGTCGAAGCCGATCGGATCTTCAATCTGGCATGTCCGGCCTCTCCCGAAGCGTACCAGTACAACCCCATCAAAACGATTAAGACGTCCACGGTGGGGATGGTCAACATCATGGGTCTCGCCAAGCGTTGTGGAGCGAGAGTGCTGCATGCTTCAACGTCAGAAGTTTATGGTGATCCTCTGGTTCATCCACAAACAGAAGACTATTGGGGGCATGTCAATCCGATCGGTCCTCGCAGTTGCTATGACGAAGGCAAACGCATCGCAGAATCGCTGATGGTGAATTATCATCAGGAACATGGGACTGAAATTCGCATTATCCGAATCTTCAATACCTATGGTCCTCGCATGGCTCCGGATGACGGTCGAGTTGTCTCGAACTTCATCATGCAGGCTCTCAAGGGCGAAGATCTGACGGTGTACGGCGACGGCTCGCAGACTCGTTCGTTCTGCTACTGCGATGATTTGATCGCGGGCATGATGAGGTTGATGGATCAGGACGAGCATACCGGCCCGATCAATATCGGTAACCCGGTGGAAAACACGATGCTGGAACTGGCTGAAGCCGTGATCAAGATCACCGGCAGTCGCTCCAAAGTGGTTCATTTGCCGTTACCCAAAGACGATCCCAGGAAACGATGCCCGGATATCACCAAGGCAAGAACTCTGCTGGGCTGGGAACCGCAAGTACGACTGGACGAAGGTTTGAAGTTGACGATGGAGTGGTACAAATCAAAACTGGAACAGAGTCAGGCAAAATCCTGATGGATCCGGGAGTCCGGGGGCTGTTGATTTCGGAACAGTTCAATAGGTGTGCCTGCGTTCGCCAGGGCTCACTTGTCACACCCTACAGAAGAATGTTGCTTATTTGTAGGGTGTGACAAGTTCGCCTCGGCGAACGCAGGCACACCATTTACGAATGTTGTTTCGAATCCAATCCTTAGTTGCGACACAGCTTGTAGTGCTGGCTTCAGCCAGCCTTGCTATGGGGATTTGCCCGCAAAGGCCTGCTAAAGTCGGCACTTCAGATAAGATATCTTAATGTTGTTGAGCGGAATAGATGCTTGATCGTCCGCTGATAAAGCAGGCGACGAGACATGCCACTGTGAAATAAAGCAAAAATTCGCCGCCGAAGAGTTCGACCGCCATCACAGTGCTGGCCAATGGGCAATTCGTAGCGGCCGCAAAGACCGCGACAAATCCCAAAGCGGCAAACAGGTCGGGGGGAACTCCCAGCAACGAAGACACGGTGTTTCCAAGTGTTGCTCCGATAAAGAACAGCGGCGTTACCTCACCGCCCTTGAAGCCACTGCTGAGCGTCACCACGGTAAATACCAGCTTCCAAAGCCAACTCCATGTCTCCGCCCCCCCCGCTTGAAAGGCTCTGAAAATGGTGACAGATTGCTCATCGGCGCCGGTCACGCCAAGGCCAAGATAGTCGCCTGTTCGCGCGATCAGGAACAGCACGATCACCAGCACGCCGCCCACGAACGGTCGCAGGAGCGGATTGGGGATGAGTCTTTTGAAATGCCGACTCAGGAAATGAGACAGCTCCGTGAACAACAAACTGGCCAGACCAAAGGCGACGCCGGCAAGCACAGTGCAGAGCAGCAGCCGAGCCTCGAATGGCGCCAGATGCGAGGTCGCTCCGGTTGGAAGCAACGACGCAATCGAATAGTGAGTATGCCCGATGCCCCAGGCGAGACAGGTCTGATCTGCGACGATCGCTGCGATCGTGCACGGAAGGATGCAGGTAGAATTCAGGCGACCCACCGTCAGCACTTCCATGGCGAAGATCATTCCCGCCACCGGAGTTCCGAACACGCCTGCAAACCCGGATGCAATTCCGGCCGTGAGCAGAATCTTTGTGTCTTCGATGCTCATTCTCGGAATCAATCGCGACAGGCCGGCGGCCAGACTGCCACCCATCTGCACGGCGGTGCCTTCACGGCCCGCGGAGCCACCAAATAAATGAGTCACCAGAGTACTCAACAGCACCAACGGAGCCATCCGCAGTGGCACTCCTGCACCGGGTTCATGAATCTCATTCAGGATGAGATTATTTCCGGGCTCCGTCGATTTGCCGATTGTGGAGTACACACTTCCGATCAAAACTCCGGCCACCGGCAATAACCACAGCAGCCAGGAATTCTCGGCCTGCAACCTGGAACAATGATCCAGAAGCCAGAGAAGTAACGCGCACGAGGAACCCGTCAAAATCCCAAGGAGACAGGCCAGAAGAGTCCACTTCAGTAAGTATCCGGGCGACGTCACGGTAGAAAATCCACAAAACTAACCCCGTCGGACAGGCTTGTGATTTCTTTTGCTCCCCATAAACAGTGGAACAGTGGAGTCTTCGGCAGCCAATGCCTGATCTGTGCTGCGTTTGTGGGTCCGGAAGGATCAGAGTTTTCCTGAGAAGCGGGACCGATCTCATTCAGCACAATTGCGACAACGTTGACACCGTGCGTTTGCAGAGCTTCAACCGTCAGACGCGTATGATTGATGACTCCCAGACGATTGGCGGCCACAACAATCGTTGGGGTGTTGAGTTCGACAGCAACGTCCATCACGGTCAGTTCATCTGACAGAGGGCAAAAGATTCCCCCGGCCCCTTCGATGATCAGTTGATCGACATGAGATTCCCAGCGGGCGGCGCCATCGATCAATAGTCGACTGTCTACGAGACGATTCTCCATTCTCGCGGCGATGTTCGGAGCGACCGCTGCATGAAATCGCTGAGGGCAGACAAGATCAATCTCGGGGTTGTTCCCACAAGCGGAACGCAGGGCTTCGATATCAGCCCAGACGACTTCACCATTGGAGTTCACTTCTGCGCCGCTGCAGACAGGCTTGTAAGCACCGATGTTGATTCCTTGCTGCCTGAAACAGCGAACCAGAAGTGATGTTATCCACGTCTTGCCAACGCCAGTATCTGTTCCGGTGACAAGCAGAGTCTGCATTCGATAAAGTGCCGCTGGAGACAATGTGATTTGACGTTACAAGAAACATTTGATCAACAGTGTTGATCATCGATCAATACAATGGCAACTGAGGATATCTGTGATCGACTTGCGCAGTTTAGTTTACAGGGATGATCTGACAATCGACTCTGAATCACGAGCAGTCCTCGCCATCAAATGTCTGGCGGTTTTTGAGTTGGTCCTGATCATCGCGACGTTTCCGCTGTGGTGGGGCACTTCGGCGTTTCCGCAGATTCCTTTGCTGATGGCACTCCCGACGGCAATCACTCAGGTCACCACAGTCTGCCTCATGATGGCCTGTGCGGCGATTGTCGCCCTGCCGATCAAGGATCCATCGAAATTTATCACGAAAGCTTCGATTGCGGCCCTTGTCTGTAGCATTGTTCTGGCCGTTTCGAATCAGCATCGCCTTCAACCCTGGCATTGGCTAACCATGCTGAATCTGGCATGGATGATCGTGCTGCCGCGAAGAGATCTGCTGACGGCAATGAGACATACTGTCGCTGCAGTTTACGTTTGCTCCGCGCTTTCAAGAATCTCGTTGACACCACAGCAGGGGTTTCCCGGAATCATTGTGCGTCAGTTGCTGGAACTCGCCGGGCAATCAGGATGGGAAATGGGTGCCCTTCAAATTGCGAGGCTATGCCACTTAATGACGCTGGGAGAATTCCTGATCGGCCTGCTGCTGGTATCCCCAAAGACTCAGCGCTGGGGTGCTTTGGGGGCAATCCTGCTGCACGGTTCGCTGCTCCTCGCACTGGGACCATTGGGATTAAATCATCACGCCGGAGTGCTGCTATGGAACCTGTGCTTTCTGTGTCTCGTTCCGATTCTGTTTCCGTTCCATCGAACAGTGGAGAAGGCTGATTCCGCGTATGCTCCGCGCAGGACAGTTGTGTTGGTGGCCACGTGGTTGTTTCCTCTGTCCGGCCTGTTTGGAATCGCTGACAACTGGCCATCATGGCAGCTCTATTCCAGTCGACCCGAATCGTGGATTCTCTCGGTCCATGAATCCGATCGCGAACTTTTCCCGGCGACAGTACGAAACGCCATTGCAGCTCCTGCACCGCTGAGTGAATGGTGTGTCGTCAAGCTGGACCGCTGGTCGCTGGAGCAGACCAGGTCGCCGATGTATCCCGAAGATCGATTTCAGCGGGCCGTGATTCAGAGCCTGTTGGCTCAGGTTCCAGAGTCCGTACGATTCCGAGTGAATATTTCTGAGCCCGAGTTCCCGTTCTGGTGGCAACGCCGAGAACGTCCAATCGAGACCAGAGAAGATCTGCGCGAAACTCGCTGAACGGTAATTTTCTGAACCCGGACAAATTCGAACTTCGCCGGAGTGTCATTGAGGTTCGGTATTTTTCTTTCGCCACGCCTCGATATCGTCGACCAGTCGATTGGCAAGGCTCAGTCCCACGGAGTTCCGTGTCAGGAACACAACGCCGTCGATCAGCGACACCTGGCGTAAAGTCTGGGTGAGATCGGTCAGTTCTATCTCTTCCGTAATCTTCTTCAGATCCACTCGTTCGGCCTCTTTATGGAGCAGGCGCAGGATCAAGGCACAAGGGGCAATTTCGACCGCATCAATTTCGCCTTTTCGCTGCCATGAAAACCATGCCGCGGCAAACATCCGCTGTGGCAGCGAGAGCAATCCCAGGAGAATTTCTATCCAGGTTCTGTCCGACTCCAGACTACCAAAAGCATAGGTCCACGCGGCAGACATAGTGGCCGCAGATCTGACGATCGTCACCTCATCTTCAGAGACCGATTCATGGTCGATGTCGGCCAGTTGTTTTGGCATCCACAGCAGTGTGAAGTATTGAATCGTCGCCAGGATCATTAGCGTGGCCAACATGGCCGGAGCACCGCTCTTGAGAAATCCGATGCGAATGATCAGGTAGAACAGCATAAACTCGATCAACGTGGCAACCGTGCCGATGACAGCCATTCCCACCACCGCCGCCATCACAAGCTGTTTTTGAGTCTGCAGCCGCTCAGTCAGCCAACGCCGCATTTGTTCTTTTTTAAGCATACCCGAAATTCAATTCTTCTCTGTTGGCAGCAAATCCCATTTGACCTCGTGTTATCAATCAGAATGTTATCAATCAGCATCGCGGTTGCCGAACCATGTGTCCACTTCCACGAAAACGGGACGGCAGTAGCTTTCTCAAGCTGCATCCGGGGGATTCTGCAATCGGGACAAAAATGCCGGCAGCGACCCTGTCCCGAGTTACGCCATACCACTCAACCACGTCGGGAAATTCTCTGTCCCGCTGGTCGATTGCTGAACAGGATCAAGCCACGTTATTCTTCTGGCGGCATAAATTGAGGCGTGTGTTCGCGGGATGTTTCATTCAGCTCATTACCTCAATTGCGGCCGCGCACGGAAGATCCTTGCCGTGTGTGCTCCCGGGAACTCGCTCAATGCCTTATCTGCAGATGATTGAGCTGAGTGACTAACTCATTTAAATTCGGAGAATGTGAAATGCGAATCGCGATTGCGTGCCTTGCGATAATTCTGTTGCAACCACTTCCCGTCTCAGCTCAGACCGAACAAAGCCCTGTTGAGCACGCAAAGCGATTTAATGTCTTCGTAAAACAGCAGGCCGCGATCATGCGTG
>CAMAXD010000199.1 GCA_945861975.1 Candidatus Kuenenia stuttgartensis
GAGGCTGCGAATGCAGCATTGAAGGCGGCCGAAGAGAATCTGAAATCCGTTGTTGATGGTCGCAACGTTCGGCTGCAGGAACAGCAGTCTCTGGAACGAGACCGCGAACGTTTGAAAGCATTCGCACCGTTTGTCGCGGACTCCGCGAAATGGCTGGACCGCATTGATGCGGCCATCGCGGGAGCCCAGCAGGTGGAAGTCGCGAAAGCCCATGCGAAGCCACTGGCCAGAGAACTGGCGGAGCTTGATGAACGACTGAAGCGGGAAGAACAATCCCGAACTCCTCTGCAGACAGCATTCGCATCGGCCTCGACGGCACTGGCCACAGCGATGGAAGCGGAGAACAAATTCGATACCGATCAGCTTGCCGCCGATCGCACGCAAAGAGAATCCGCGAAGAGCGTTCTGACAGCGTTATTTCATCAGTTGAAGAATGCTCAGGGTCTTCGTGAACGCGTGAAGACCGAAGCAGAGGCGATCGAACAGCTTCAGGCGGCTCAGGGCTTCGATGCCACGGCGATCGAACAGATTCGAACCGTAGAGATTCCTCAGTCCGAGCTGGCCATTGAAGTCGCAAAGACGCAACTGGAGTTCATTCAGGCTGCCGTCGACGATCATGCAAAACGCCTGCGACTGACTCTGCAGGAAGACAAGGAATGTCCGGTTTGCGGATCGACCAGTCATCCTTACAGTCAGCACGCGCCCGAGCTGGAAGCAACGGCCGTGAAGGCTGCGAGAAAATCGGTGAAGGACCTGGAAAAGAAACGTGACGATGCGCTGAGCCGAGAAGCTCGCATCCGCGGTTCCATGGAAACACGCAGCGAGCAGATTGACGCAAAGACGGCGGAACTGGCCGCGTCCAGGGCGCAGATGGTCTTTATCGTTTTCGAATCCCACGATCATCCGGAAGTTGCAGCCGTACTGGCGATTGAAGAAGGCGCGAGGCTGCCGGTGATGGAAGCTCGTTTGCTGGAGTTCAACGGTGAGCTGCGAAGCATCGAGAAGAAAGAACAGAACGCTCGCAATGCGGCAAAGCTGACATCCGACTGCCGAGAGGCTCTGCAGAATTCCGAAGGTGCGTTGAAAGAATTGAACGATCGTCTGCAGCAGTTGCTGGCCAGTCGCGGGATCCTGAATGAGACCCACAATAACGCGGTGACCGCTTTGCAAAAGGCGGAAGAACAACGTGCGGAAGTCGATCGCCGGCTAAGTGATCTGTGGTCCGGATTGCCAACGGCGAAGAATGAATTCGAATCGGACGCCGCAGCGTTTCGCCGGGCGTTTGAAAGATCGGCGACTGAATGCGGAGACATCGAGAAGAGAATTGGCGAATTAATTGGTCTGATTCAGCAGTCTGACGCAGCCATTCGTCCGCTCGAACAGTCGGTGATGGATGCGCGGACATCAGTCAACGCATGTTGCACCACATTCGCGGACATTTCGAAAGGTCGAGAAGAACGTCTGAAGGAACGCAGTCAGTTATTCGACGGCCGCGCCGCGGATGTGGTCGAAGAGGAGGTGGCGAATCGTCTGGCTGCCGCTGCGAAATCTCTGGACCACGCAGCCAATTCCAGGACCGATGCCGACAGACTGCTGGTTGCTGCGACGTCGGAGTGCGAAACGAAAACTCAGGCTGCCGAGCGTGCTCAGGCGGAACTCGCTGCGGCGACTACAGTTCGAGCAGGATGGAGCGAGGCATTCACGGTACGCACGGGAACCTCGTTGACTCTGCAGGAGCTTGATGGTCTTCTGGCTCGTGATGCGGTGTGGATTCAGACGGAACGAGACGTTCTTCGACAGTTTGATGAAGCTGTCACAGCGGCTGAAAGTGCGTGTCATGTTTATGCTGAACAACTTCAGCAGCACGTAAATACTCAGCCCACACAGGACGAAGAACAGGCTGTCCTGACCGCTCTGCAGGCGATGAGTGAAGAATTGAACGGAGTTAAAAGCAAGCTGAGTTCTGCGCAAGCGGTGATTCTGAGCGACAACACTCGCCGAGTTCAGAATGTGGAGCTGGTGCAGCAGATCCAGTTCCAGGATGCCAAAGCGGATCCGTGGCGAAAGCTAAATGAGCTGCTGGGTTCTTCCGATGGAGCAAAGTTCCGCATGATTGCTCAGCGACGAACTTTGGACCTGCTGTTGCGATACGCCAATCATCAGTTGCATAATCTGGCCGTTCGCTATCGTCTGGAGCGGCTTCCGGAGTCATTGAATCTGATTGTGATTGATCGCGACATGGGCGACGAACGCCGGTCGATTCATTCGCTGTCCGGGGGCGAATCGTTTCTGGTTTCCCTGGCCCTGGCACTGGGGCTGGCGTCATTAACGTCGAATCGGCTTCGAATCGAATCGCTGTTCATTGACGAAGGTTTCGGAAGTCTGGATCCCGAGACGTTGAACATAGCGATGAGTGCTCTGATGCATCTGGAAGCTCAGGGACGAAAGGTCGGCGTGATTTCCCACGTGACCGAGATGACGGATGCGATTCCCGTGCAGATTAAAGTCGTCAAAGGCCGTGGCGGTGCATCCAGAATCGTGATTCCGGGAGATCAGACATCGGCTGAGCTCGAACTTTCAGCAGCGATGGCAGATCCCTCCGTCGAGCCTGCTCAAAACGATTCCCCAGAGATTCTTGGCAACCGACTTGTTGAGTTATTGCAACGGGAATTACACGCGGGCAAAGATCGAGTTTCCTCCAAGTCGTTGCGTGACGAACTCGGCTGCGATCCAAAAACCTTCAAAGCAGCGCAGGTATGGCTTGGTGGTCGAATAATCGTCGACGGGCGTAGCCTGAAGTTGCATGAGGCAGTCGGAGCCGGTTAAGGTCAACAGTTTAATCGCTTGCGCCCACCTGAACGTGAGAAAAGGGAACATTGTACTTGCTTGAAAAAGCAGAACCTCCCCTTTAAATCATGCCGCCTGAACACCTGGGCGATAAAACGACGGGGCCATCCAATGCGTTTTACTACTCGATTGGTCGCTGAACATGCGAGCATGAATTTCGAAACCTTTGCCGAAGTACTCCGCGATGTGGCAACCGTTTTCTGAGGCTGACGCAATGCATGGAATGGCCCGACGGTTGATGTTTGCATGTTTAGCCTATTGCCACGGGGTTGCTTCTGGAACCCATGATGGCGTTTGGGCGAAGTAGAAATGGGCGTATGGTAGCGTCTGATGGGACTGCTGCGTTATCCTTCGGGGAGAGGTTGTCGCCACTGTCACTTGGTCCATCACTGGAACTCGCTTGAGTCAAGGGCGGCAATTCCCTGCGTTCTCAGTTCCCGCCTCAACGCCCCCAGGAGATGAACCGTATGAAGTTCCTGCTTACCAAAGCACTTTTGTTTTCCGCTGTCGCCGCGACGATGTTTTCGTCGTTAACGCTGGCAATTGCTCAGGATCAGAAAATTGATCCGAATGTTGCCGCCGCTAACACTGCTCAGGCCATTCTGGATTCTGCCACATGGGCCGATCTGTTCAACGGCAAGGACCTGACCGGCTGGACCGGAGACCTGAAAGGCTACGCCGCTCAGGATGGAATTCTGATCTGCAATAAAGGTGGCAAGCACCTTTACACCGAAAAGGAATACAGCGACTTTGCACTGCACTTTGAGTTCAAGCTTGAAGAAAGTGGGAATAACGGAATTGGGCTTCGAGTTCCTAAAGACGGCCACCCCTCGAAAGACGGCATGGAGATCCAGATCCTGGATCACGATGGCAAAGTCTACAACGGCGACGCGGTTATGGCCGACGGGAAGACTCAGAAGTTGAACTGGCTGAAGCCCTGGCAATACCACGGTTCAGTCTATGGAATCTATCCGCCGAGACTTGGCTATCTGAAGCCCGTCGGGGAATGGAATACTCAGACAATCGTCGTCATCGAAGATCATATTTTGATCCTCCTGAACGGTGCTGTCATCGTGGACGCGTTTCTGGATGACATCACGCCAGTGGACGGGAATCCTCATCCTGGCATGAAGAATAAGAAAGGCCATATCGTTCTGGCCGGGCATGATGATCGCGTGGAGTTTCGAAATCTGAAACTCGCCGACTACGCCCCATCGCCAACAAAGCCACAGACCTCCGCGGACAATACTCCGCCTGCCGGCTTCACCACATTCTTCAACGGAAAAGATCTGTCCGGCTGGAAAGGTCTGGCTCATGATAACGCGAATCAGCGTCGAGCGCTCACAGGAGATGACCTGAAGGCAGCTCAGGAGAAAGCTGAGACAGCGATGAAGGAGCATTGGAGTGTTGCGGAAGGCATTCTGACTTATGACGGAAAAGGGCAGAGTCTCTGCACATCCAAAGATTACGGCGATTTCGAATTCTACGTCGACTGGAAGATTCCACCCGGAGCAGACTCGGGGATTTACCTGCGAGGAACTCCGCAGATTCAGATCTGGGATCCGTGGGATCCACGAGTAAAGCCAGGACAACCTGATCCAACGAACCCAGAAGAATGGGTCGCTCAATATACGAATGGCCGCAATCTTGGTTCCGGTGGTTTGTGGAACAACCGCCGTTGGCGCAATGCTCCGACGTCGCTGGCCGACAAGAAACCGGGTGAATGGAATACGTTTCTGATCCGCATGGTGGGCAACAAGGTCACGATCTGGCTGAATGACAAGCTGATTGTTGACCGAGTTGAACTGGAGAACTACTGGGATCAGTCCGGTCTGGTTCCGCTGATTCGAGCGGACCAGATCGAATTGCAGCATCACGGCAGCGAACTGTTCTTCAAGAACATGTACATTCGCGAATTACCGTATTGATCAATCTGAAACAGAATCTGATCGCTTTGGCTGACAATACAAACACACACCATCGAGTTCTGCTCGATGGTGTGTGTGTTTTTGCGCACATCTTTAGCGACAGGTCTTTCGCGACCGGCTCACCAACGACACGATAAGCAGTGCACTGAGAAGTTATTACGCTCCGGCTGATGCCCGAATCCAACTATTCTTTTGCCGCTGCTACGGGACGTTCTCCAAGGATCTTTTCAACAGCTTCACGTTCCAGATCTTCAGACTCCAGAAGAGCATCCACCAGTGCTTCCAGCTTGTCACGATACTGAGTCAGCAGTTTAATAGCCGACTGTTCCGCTTCCTTGATGATGCGTTGAACTTCGATGTCGATCTGGCGAGTCGTTTCTTCGCTGAACTCACGGTACGTATGCATTTCCTTGCCAAGAAACGGATGTTCTTCTGACTGGCGGAATGCCACTGGTCCGATGACTTCTGACATCCCCCAACTGGCAACCATGCGGCGCGCGATCTGCGTTGCCTGACTGATGTCGCCCTGAGCCCCGGCAGAATACTCGTTGAACTTCATCTTCTCGGCAGCGCGACCGCCCATCGTCATCACGATGCGAGCCTTCAGGATGCGTTCGCCAAGGTTATTGATTTCACTTTCGGGCATCAACTGAGTTACCCCCAAAGTTCGACCACGAGGAACGATCGACACCTTATGAACCGGGTCCATGCCCTCCTGAGCCCAAGCCAGCACAGCGTGACCAGCTTCATGCCATGCGGTGAGAGTCTTCTCTTTCTTGTCCATGATCTCGTCGCGTGGAACACCCATCGTGACAATGTCATACGCATAGCGGAAATCGCTCATTTCAACAGCACGTTTCTCTTCACGTGCAGCCTTCAGAGCAGCCTCGTTCACCAGCTTTTCAAGCTCTGCACCGCTGAAACCCATGGTCGTCTTCGCAATGCTCTCCAGATTCACATCATCGGCCATTGGCACTTTGCGAGTATGGACTTTCAGGATTCCCAGACGTCCCTCCTTCGCCGGCAGGTCGACTGTCACATGGCGATCAAAGCGGCCTGGACGCAGCAACGCCGGATCGAGTACATCGGAGCGGTTCGTTGCGGCCAGCACGATAACAGTATCGCCCTGCTGGAAGCCGTCCATTTCGCTGAGAATCTGATTCAGAGTCTGCTCGCGTTCGTCGTGGCCACCGCCGACCCCAGCGCCGCGAACTCGACCGACCGCGTCAATTTCATCAATGAAAATAATGCATGGTGATGCCTCACGAGCCGTTTTGAACAGGTCGCGAACACGAGTCGCCCCGACGCCCACGAACATCTGAATGAACTCGGAGCCGTTGATGGAAAAGAACGGAACGCCCGCTTCTCCGGCGGTCGCGCGTGCCAGCAAAGTTTTTCCGGTTCCTGGAGGACCAACGAGCAGCACGCCCTTTGGAATCTTGGCACCAAGTCGCGTGAATCGTTTGGGCGTTTTCAGGAACTCGACAACTTCCTGCAAATCCTGCTTGGCGGACTTGAGGCCGGCAACTTCGTTGAATGTCGTAGAGTGTTCACTCTTTTCGAATCGGCGAGCCTGACTGCGAACGAACCCGCCCATCATGCCACCGCTGCTGAACGGGTCCGAGGAACGTCGCATCATGTTCCACATGATCAGAATCAGACCAACCGGCATCAGGATCCACAACAGCATCTCGGTCCCTGTCGACACAGACGTCGGAACGTTGTTGTAGAGTACTCCCTGGCGAGTCAGCTCGTTGTTCAGTTGCTGATTGTGCATCAGCATTGGCGGAAGAACGGTATTGAACTTAGCCGCCAAGGTGCCGGTAAGCCCCGGTGGTTTTTCTTCAGGGATTTTATCCCAGTCGCCAGTGAGGATTTCACCATGCACCGTGACAGACTTCACCTTGCCACTTTTCAGATGTTCAAAGAAAAACGAGTACGGAACCGTGGTGCCGTAGTTCGATGGAGAGGTGCTATACGAGAAAAATGCGATCGCGATGGCGATCAAAACGAGGATCATGGTCATCGAACCGAAGTTCGATCGACGTGGTTCGCCACCTGCAGATCCGGACGGCTTCTGAGCGGGAGGATTCGGTGGAGAATTATCTGACTGTTCACTCATTCGATGGTAATTCCTGCCTTCTGCTTTCCCTTGCGTCCCAAAATCAATTCTCGCGGATCCGCCCATTGGAGAAGTGACGACTCTTCCTGAGTGCACACATCTCACGACATCCAGCCGCGGTATTGGATTGTGCAGGGTATCGCAGCCTCTAACGTCTCGCAAACCACCGTAAAATGCGAGAAACACGGAAATCGCAGCAATGTCTTTGCTGCGTCGAAAGGATTGTCGATTCGCCACTCCCCTCACAGCCGATGCCCGAAACCTGCAATCGTGGTCCCGAAAGGGCGCGCGATCGGTGGAGGAAACGGTAGACGGTGGTCTCGCGTCAAACACAGCCGAACCAAATCCGGAGATTGACTGCCCACGAAGTTGGCTTCATCCAGGAGAATGAAAGAAGGCCTCCGAGTTCTTCTCCAGTGCTCTTTTGTTACGTGGACGTTAGGCAGAACCGAGGCGGGATTCTCCGACAGTTCATTTTTGGCAGGATGGAGAGCAGAATTGGCACGATCTGATGCCAAAGTTGCTTTAAATCGCGAGTAATTCACAGGGGTGCGCGATATCTTCTGCGTCAACCTGAGCAGAAACCGGCGATGATCCTGACGCCTTCTTCTCGGAGTGGCTGTTCGTGTCCGTCGTATTTGGATTCCCACTTCATCGTCGCCAACGGAACGAAATCAATGAAGGTTGTCCTGGAACTGCAGGAGCAGTTGGCCAATGTCCGCAGAGTCACCGTACGACACGATATCGTGATCGGACGCGGTTCCGACTGCAATTTACGTCTTTCTGCGCCGCAGATGAGTCGTCGCCATTGCTTCCTGCGAGTTGGGCGCGATGGCGTCTCTGTCACTGATCTCGACAGCAGCAACGGAACCTATGTTGACAATAAACGGATCAAGCCAGGCGAAAGAGTTGAACTCAAGACCGGTTCGATTCTGACATTGGGCCCCGTCAACTTTATTGTGCATCTCAAAGACGATTCAGGATCCACGACCAAGAGTGAAGGCGAACGTTCACATAAAACCACCAAGTCCGGCAGCGGTGCCTCTGAATCCTCCACAATCGTTAGTTCTGCCGCGGCAATCATCGCTGAAGAATTCAAGAGCAAACCGCCTCTTCAGTATTCTTTCGAACTGGCCGGGGCATCCGCCGAGGCAAATGAAGAAACAGCTCGGATCAAGAAAGATCAAGCGAGCGACGCCGTTGGGAAGCGGCCACCATCGATACCAGCATCTTCGAAAAGTCGAGCTGAAATTGCCGACATCGCAGCGCCCGCGGCGAAGAACCCCGTCGCAGCAGCGGTGAGCACGTCAGTAGTCGCACCAATTGATAAAGGTATTGTGAAGGCAGAATCTCTCAATCCATCGTCGTTTGTGAACAGTGTGGCTGAAAGTCATGCCACTGAGGATTCTGAATCAGCGGCACCCGAGTCATCCTGGCTGATTGACGACTCACCGGACGATATGTCCTACCTGAGCGGACATCAAAGCAACGAATCCCTTGTGCCTCCTGAAGGTCTGGCTGGCCCTGCCGCCGCTGGACCTGTAGACGACGTCGTTGAGGAGGTCGTTGAGGTTCTGGATGATGAGGACATTTTTGCTGAGGAAGCCGTAGAACTACTGCATGATGAGACTCCAGCCAATGCGCTCACCGCAGATTTTGAAGAGGCGGACCTGCTTGATGACCAATTCCTGGAAGTGTTTGAAGAATCTGAGGTGTTCGCGGAAGAACTTGTTGAAGCCGAATTGATTGAAGAAATTGAAGAGTCGGATCCTGGCGGCGAGTTTGATTTTCTCAACGAAGATCCCGAACCCGTAGCGGTTACAGCGGCCGCTGTAATTGAACCTCTTGGCACGGCAGCGGTTGATGCGACGCTGAAGATCGCAGTTGTCGAAGAATTCACTGAGTTCGAAGCCGAGATTGAGACCGTTGAAGAAGTTGACGCTGTTGAAGAAGTTGAGGCTGTTGAAGAGTTCGACTTCTTTGATGAAGTGGACACCGTACAGCCCGTTGCGACAGTTGAACTGGTTGACGCCGTTGATGAATTCGATGCTCAACTGAAAGAAATCGAACTGTTCGAAGAAGTTGCCGCAGTAGAAGTCGTCGAAGTAGAAGTCGTCGAAGTGGCAGAGGAAGATGAAGCGCCGAATTGGTTTAACATCGGTGACGACAAGAGCGAAGACGATGACGATGACGATGACGATCCGGAACTTAGAAAGTTTCTGAAAGGCTTCTGAGATGCAATGGAACAGCATCGCTGATCAGGCCGCACGGATTCACCGCCGAGATCTGGTACGCGTTGGTGGCGCTGGCCTGTTGGGGCTCAATCTGCCGCGGCTATTAAAGGCTCAGGACCGGCAGCCGAAACAATCTCGCACGGCAACGGCGAAGTCGGTGATTTTTCTGTTCCAGTGGGGCGGGCCCAGTCATGTTGATACGTTCGACATGAAACCTGATGCTCCAGACGGCTATCGTTCGTTGTATCAATCGATCCCGACGTCGGTGCCCGGGATGTCTATTTGTGAGCATCTGCCGGAGACGGCGAAAGTGATGCATCGAATCGCTCAGATTCGGACCGTGCATCATACCATGAACAATCACAACTCGGCGGGGTACACCGCACTGACAGGCTTTGAACCGCCGATTGACGATCAGCGCCTGCGCGAATCGCTGGATCTGTTTCCTGGTTACGGTTCGGTTGTGGATGCGGTCGCCCCCAACTCAAACGGAATGCCGACATTCGTCTCCTACCCGTATCAAATCTCTGATGGATCAACGACGCCCGGACAGCGAGCCAGCTTTCTTGGGAAGCAGCACGATCCGCTCTTCTTTCGCGATGATCCTAATCAGCCAGACTTCAAGCTGTCACAGCTCAGTCTTCCGTCAGACGTAACGCTGGGCCGTTTGCAGGACCGCCGGCAACTTCAGGAACTGATCAACAACCAGGCTCGGGCACTTGATCGGTCCGCAGCCGCTCGAGGACTGGATGCCTATTACGACCGCGCGTTGGCGATGCTGAATTCGGAGAAGGTCCGAGATGCCTTCGATCTGTCAAAAGAACCGGAAGTCGTGCGAGACGCTTACGGCCGAACGACCTATGGTCAGGGCTGTCTGCTGGCTCGCAGACTGGTCGAATCAGGCGTCAAATTCACAACAGTGTATTTTGCTCAGAGCATCGGTGGCCGCAGCAAGACTGATGGCGGCTGGGACACTCACGGTTTTGACAATAGCCGTATGTATGAAATCCTTCCCGAGTGGCATTTTCCGTCGACAGATCACACGCTGCCGGTGCTGCTGAATGATCTCAGTGATCGAGGATTACTCGATGAGACACTTGTGATCTGGATGGGTGAGTTTGGCCGAACCCCGAAGATCAATGCCAACATCAGTCGCGACCACTGGCCGAAATGCTACACCGTATTGATGGCCGGCGGAGGAGTCCAGGGCGGCGCAGTGTATGGAGCGTCCGACAAATACGGAGCGGTTCCGGACCGTGATCCTGTGACCACAGGCGATCTGGCTGCCACAATGTATTATGCTCTGGGAATTGATCATACGATTGAAGTTCATGACAATCTGAATCGCCCCTTGCCAATCGCCAAGGGTCGCCCAGTGACGGAAATTTTCGCCTGAATTGAATCTCAAGGAAAAGCGGACGATGCACGGCGGCAGACACACGTTGAGGCGATTCTCCCTTGAAATCATTCCCGCATTGTCGACGATGTTGCTGGCCATGATCATCACGGGAATGAGCCAGTCGAAAGCTCAGGAATCCGGTCGGCCTGATGTGGTGTTGACTGCTGAAGGTGAGGCGGTCCATTTTAGCGGCATGCTGTTCGACGGACACAATGACCTGCCGTGGGAGATTCGCGACAAGGGCAACTCTTCGTTCGATATTCTGGATATCTCCAAAGATCAGCCAACTCTGCACACGGATATTGCTCGGCTGAAAAAAGGAGGACTCAAGGCGCAGTTCTGGTCTGTGTACGTTCCGGCCGCTGCCGACAAGAACGGCGATGCGTTGTCGCAGACGTTACATCAGATTTCGATCGT
>CAMAXD010000200.1 GCA_945861975.1 Candidatus Kuenenia stuttgartensis
GAGCGTGGCGACTTAATATTGCTGAATTTCACAACGTACATTGTTCGTTTAAGTCAAAGTCAAAAGAAGTGTCATTATGAAAACTACTGTGCCGTTGTTCGGCGTGTCGTACTGGTGGAATGGACTTGTGACTGCGATCGCATTCGCATTCTTCGCAGCCTCCGCGATCGCCGAAGACAAGACGGACGTCACGACGGTCGTTAACTCGGCCGTCAAGGATAATAAACTTTCCATCGCGGCAAGCAACGAGAAATTCGGCGACACGGCTCCTGGCGTTCCGAAGAAACTGACCGTCGAATACAAAATTGGTGACGAAAAACTTAAGGCTGAGACGAGCGAAAACGGGACGATCGACATCGCCGCACCGGAGGGCCAGAAGCTCGTCATCACGAAGGCGGTCTATGGCCCGGCGGACGGTTCAAAGCCCGTCAGCCTGGAAAACGCTGCCGAAGTTCTGGATACACTTCCTGGCTTTACGATTGAACACGTTCTGGCAGCCGACGCGAACACGAACGGTTCGTGGATTTGTATGGCCAAAGATCCCCAGGGACGGTTGTTGCTGGGCGGTCAGGGGAAACAACCCATCACGCGTGTCACGATTGAGAATGGCAAGGTGGCCAGGCAGGAGATCCTGAATATCCCCGTGAGTGAAACCATGGGGATGTTGTTTGTTGGTGATGCACTCTATATCAGCGGCAGCGGAAGTCGCGGATTTGCTTTGTATCGCTGCCGGGACACGAAGGGCGACGACAGTTACGACGACGTGGAATTCCTTCGCGAGTGGCAGGGCGGTGGTGGCGAACACGGATCACATGGTCTGGTGCTTGGTCCCGACAACATGCTCTACGCCGTATGCGGAAACTTTACGGCAGTTCCGCAAGACCTCGTGTCCAGTTCTCCCCATCGAAATTATGCAGACGATCTGGCGCTGCCGCGTATGGAAGACGGCAACGGATTCGGTGCTGGCGCGAAGCCACCAGGTGGTTACGTTGCGCGCATGGATCTGAATGGCCAGAACATCGAATTGTTTTCGTCAGGTCAGCGCAACACATATGACATTGGTTTCAATGCCGATGGCGAATTGTTTGGCTTCGACAGCGATATGGAATGGGACTGGGGAATGCCCTGGTACCGGGCAATCCATGTCTTTCACTCCGTTCGAGGTGGCGATAATGGTTTCCGAGAAGGCAGCGCGAAATGGCCTGACTATTATGCGGATGGCTTGCCTCAAACGACGACGATCGGCATCGGTTGTCCGACAGGTGTGGTCTTCGGTACAGGTGCAAAATTCCCCGTGAAGTACCAGAAGGCATTTTATGTTTGCGACTGGACCTATGGTCGTTTGATCGCCGTGCATCTGACGCCAGACGGCGCCAGCTATACGGGCACATTCGAGAATTTCGTCGCGCCAAAATCTCTAAAAGGGAAAGGCGGAAAGACTCCGCTGAATCTGACAGACGCAGTGATCGGCAATGACGGGGCTCTTTACTTCACGATTGGTGGCCGTGGGACTCAGGCGAGCTTATTCCGAGTGACTTATGCTGGCGAAGAAACTTCAGCAGCGGCTGCAGAGACTGAACTGAAGAACAAAGCAGGCAGCGACGCGCGAGACCTGCGGCACAAGCTGGAGTCCTTCAATGTGAGTCCGGATCCGGCGGCCGTGGAGTTTGCATGGCCCCATCTTAAGAGCACCGATCGATACATCCGCTACGCCGCTCGTATGGCCATTGAACGCAATTCGGTTGAAGAGTGGCAGGCGAAGGCACTGGCGGAAAAGCAACCTGACGCTGCGTTCACGGCGCTGCTGTCGTTGGCTCGACTTGGAACTGCCGAGGCTCAGCCGGCTGTCCTGAAGGCTCTGACATCGTTTCCGTTCGCCCAACTGACGGAAGAGCAAACGCTGAATAAGTTGCGAGTGATCGAAGTTTCTGTCGCGCGGCATGGAGTTCCCGCCGCCGACATCGCAAAGCAGGTCATCGACGATGTTGCGCCGCTGTATCCTGCAGCAAGCCAGTCCGTAAATCGCGAACTCTGCCAGGTCCTGGTTGCCCTCAACGCCCCAAATGCGGTGGAGAAAACCGTCGCACTGCTGAAAGCCGCGCCGACTCAGGAAGAGCAGGTTATGTACGCGGTCAGTCTGCGTAACGTCAAAACAGGATGGACGCCTGAGCTTCGCAGAGCCTATTTGTCCTGGTGGAATACTCCGAATTCCACTGAACATCCCGCGCAGGTGAATCAATGGTTTGAGGACGCTGGCATTCGATTCAATAACGGTGCCAGCTTTGCAAACTTTATGGCGCATGCTCATGAAGAAGTAAAGTTTACGATGACGCCGGAGGAGATCATTGCTCTCGCGGATGTGCTGACTGAATACGACAAGTTGCATCCGGCTAAGCAGGCCTACGTTCCAGGGCCGCCGCGTGAACTGGTTAAAGAATGGGTGACTGCTGATCTGCAGCCCTTGCTCGGAAAAGTCGGCGGCGGACGCGATTTTGCACGCGGCAAAAAGGTGTTCAACGACGCTCAGTGTATCGCCTGCCATCGCTACGGCGACCAGGGCGGGGCTGTCGGACCGGATTTGACCGCAGTCTCCACGCGATATAAACGTCAGGACATTCTGGAATCATCGACGGAGACATCCAAAGTTCTTTCCGAGCAGTACATGAACACCGCCATTGAAACAACTGCGGGCAAAGTGGTCGTCGGCCGCATCACGGAAGAAACAGATGATCATGTCATCCTGCGTCCGAATCCATTGCAGCCAGAGACAGTCACGGTGAAAAAGTCCGAGATCGAATCACGCCAGCTTTCAAAAACGTCACCAATGCCAACAGGACTTCTCAACACGTTTACTGAGGACGAGATTCTGGACCTGCTGGCCTACATGGAATCGTTTGGTGATCCAAAGCATCCCAATTTCAAGCAATAACAAATAGCCACTCACCAATGGCATCAGGAACTGCCCTGTAAACCCACTCCCTTTACATCACTCGCGAGTGACCTCAGAAAAGTATTGAGCACGCGCCGATGGCCATGACACCCATGGGGACCCGGTCCGGAGCAGTGAAGTGAACTCCGGTTTCTCGCCGCGGTGGCGAGGACCGGCAGTTGCTGTTGATGGATTTGAATTGAGAGGCATCGGAGATTGATGCGGGGAATAATCAACTCGCCTCTCTCTCCATTCAGAAACAAAACCACCATGACCCTGGCCTCGACCGAGATCTTACGAAGAGGTGGACTGTTCAATCCCGACCTGCGGACTTTTTGACACTGGTCTCCCTACGGTTCTATTTCGCCGGATCAACCGATCGGTTTTCCATTTCGTTAAACTGAGGAGCCTCTGGGAGGCGAAGTCGGTCGTCACGTCGACGTGGGAAGTCCTGCAGATCAAAGGCTTCTTCGGAGGCCCTGCCGGAATCTTCGTATCGCTGACTATTTTCTCGCGGTTTGATATCGCGAGGATAATATTCGTCCTGAAACCAACGACCGTGTGTGCCAATGCTTGAGAACTGTTCTTCAACGAAACGAATACCATGTGTTTCCAGGATCGTGCCTGTCTGACGCTCCAGGTCCGCAAGGCCTGAATTATACGAAGCAAGAGCCTGAGCTTCGGACGCCACGGCATTGCCCCAATCTGTAACGCCCTGCATAAAATTCAGGAAGTTTTCGTTGCCTGTAAATAGACGCTGGACCCGCACTTCAAGGTTTTCTTTCGCCGCCTGGCGAGCATCTCGAAACGCCTCATACTGAAGGAAATTTTGATCGATGGTCCGTAGGGATGTCGCCAGAAGATGTTCGACCTGATGCAAATTCTGTTGAATCAGAGCCCGATCCTTCATGATCAGCAGTTCGTGATTCCGCACCTGAGCACGTGACTTTCTCAGGCTGAGTGGCACGGAAAAATTGACGCCCATTGTCCAACTGCTGTTGTCACCCAGACCGGACGATAACTGGTTTCCATTGATGACCTGACCGCTCAGGCCATCCCACCGCTGAAGGGCGACAGCGTCCAGTTGGGGTTGAGCCAGGTTTCGGCTCTGCACCAGCCGCTTTCGATCGGCCAGAAGAATCAGATTCAGCTCAACCAGATCCGGACGCAGTGACTGCGCGGTCGTATTGATCTCGTCCCAACGAAACTGCACCTGGTCCCGTGTGGGCGGGGTTGAAGGCACGATCTGGACGCCATCTGCTGGTGGAAGCCCCATCATGTTTCGAAGCGCCGCTTCGCGCTGCAGGACATTGGCACGAGCGGTTACGAGATTGGCCCGAAAATTGGCATACGCAAGTTTTGGCTGTGCCACATCGCTCTGGTTGGCGAGCCCCTGACGAAACTGTGCTTCCAGACGCAGGAACGCATTGCGTGACTGATCCACCTGAATCTCTCGTGCCCACAGTTCCGTCCGGGCCTGCACGAGAGACCAGTACGCAGCGATTGTTCCGCGGACAAGCTCCTGCATGCTGTCCTTGAACTGAAAATAAGAGATCTCCTGCTGCAGGCGAGCGATCACAATTGGCGCCGTATTGGCATCACGCCCCAGTCCGGCGAGAAGCGGCTGAGTGTAGCTGAGCGATGCGGACGGCAGATTTCGATTGAGAAACCCTGCGACTGCTGGATCATCCAGTGAATTGGCAAAACTGAGGTCGACGGTTCCGCCCAGCGTATTCAAGTCTCGAAGTGAGACGCCCGAATCATTGCCCGCGGTCTGACTGCGAACGAGGGAACTTTCGAGCGCATTGAGACCCGGAAACTCCGTGTGTCGGAAAGAACTGTTCGCAGAGAAAACCGGATCAAAAACTGCCTTCGCCTGATCGATTGGTGTGACGGCGATCGCGGTGTCGTAGATCGTCTGACCGGTCGAGACGGCGGAAACACCAGCAAGAACACGGATGGCTTCTGAATGCTGCAGCGTCAGCCGGATGGCTTCGTCCAAAGTCATCAGCCGCTCGGCCTGGGTTGCTTCGTCGGTTGCGACCGTGACTGGTGCGGGGCCCTCGCTGCGACGGAAAACGGAAACCCGCTCAGCCTCATGCCAGCGAATATGCCGTTCGTCATCCTGCAGCTGCGCGGGGCAAACTGAGGAACTGGCGAAGACCGCAACCAGCACGAACAGAACCATCCTTGGCGCATGTTCGATGTGGTAACTCATGTTCTTGGAGATCGACGGCCCGACAATGGTCAGGTGACTCATTCCGGCAGTTCGGCCTGCACGGACGGCGCCTCTTGTTCGTCTGGTGAGGATTCAAACGCATGTAACGAATTGAAGGCATCTTCAAACCGCGTCGTATCCATCCCAATCATTCCATCCCGCATAACCAGAATTCTGCCGGCGTGTCGGGCCACGTTAAGATCGTGCGTTACCAGAATGACCGTAATTTGTCGTTCCTTGTTCAATTTCTTAAAGAGTTCGATCACTTCGCGACTCGTTTTCGAGTCGAGGTTCCCCGTCGGCTCATCTCCCATCAGTATCGACGGATTTGTAACCAGCGAACGTGCGATCGCGACTCGCTGCTGCTGGCCGCCGGACAACTGCCCGGGGTGATGATCCAGTCGATCTTCGAGCCCTACCATGGCCAGCATTTCCTGAGCTCGCTTGCTGCGAACTCTGCTTGACATCGCCGGCCCATATAACAGCGGCAGCTCAACATTTTCCTGCGCCGAGGTGCGCGCGAGAAGATTAAAATTCTGAAACACGAAGCCTATGTGCCGGTTCCGAATTGTGGCTCTGGCATTCCGATTGAGTGTTGCGACTTCCTGTCCATCGAGCAAATAACTGCCAGTTGAAGGCCGATCAAGACAACCCAATGTATTCATCAGGGTTGACTTGCCGGAACCGGACGGGCCAAGCAGCGCAACAAACTCCCCACGATCAATGAATAAGTCCGTCGGCCGCAGAGCATTGACCTTCACCTCACCCAAGTCATACGTCTTGGAAATGTTTCGAAGTTCAATGAGCGGCATGGGAGGAATTCAGTATCTGGACAGGATCTAGGTAGCGGATGTGATCATCGACTCTTAGTGTAGTCAGAACGCGATCGCTGTGAAGACACGGAGCGGCAACTGAAGTTCAGTTTGACTCAGAACGCCGTCACCTCACGGCGTACCTGGGCTGCAATTCAGTCCGGATTGCAGGCGGCCCGGCGTTATCAAATGCACGCACTTGCCAGCAGGCCTCGAAGTCCTGCCCCGCAGGCAAGATGAGTAGAAATCCGCAAATACAACCGGTCATGACCAAACACAAAGGATTGCTTCGTTTGTGACAAGCCCGGTGATATCTTACCGTGCGGGGAATATCTTACGGCGCAGGGGTTATCTTACGGCGCAGGGATTGAGCGACATTCAACTTCCTGAGGCTGATCTCCCGAGGGCCGTTTCAGTTCCTGAACACCATCATATGTCGTGGACCTCATAACGCTCCCGTCAATTTGACACTGCAAACGAGTGGCAGCGAAAGCCAACCGCCCGACAGAATGAATTGTGGACCTGTCTTTCATGCGAACTTTCATCAAAGCTATCATCGTTCTCGCCGTCCTGGCGACATTGGGATATTGGGGTTTCACGAGAGGCCAGCAGTGGCTTGCAGAACGCAACAGGCCGCGATTTCGGACAGCACTGGTCGAAAAAGGCGATCTGAGAATCACGGTCAATGCCACCGGCCAGCTGGAACCGACATTATCGGTCCGCGTGGGCAGTTTTGTTTCAGGTCCAATCCTCGAACTCCATGTCGACCACAACGATGAAGTAAAGGCTCAGCAAATTCTGGCCAAGATCGATCCTCGAATCTACATCGCATCCGTTCAGCGGGATGAAGCAGCGTTGGGAGCTCGAGTCGGCGACGTGGCCCGAGTGCAGGCGGAATTGCAGCGGGCGCGTAACGATGAACAGCGTTCAGTTGCGCTGAAGGCCGAGAATGAAGACTTTATTTCGCAGGCAGAGTTGGATCAGTTTCGTTTTGCCCGTATGTCGCTTGAAGCTCAATTACTCATCTCTGAGTCGTCAGTGAAGCAGGCGCGGGCGAATCTCGAAAACTCCGAAGCGAACCTCGCCTATACGGAAATCAGATCTCCGGTCGACGGCACAGTCATTGATCGTAAGATTGATCAGGGACAAACACTCGCCGCTCAGTTTCAGGCGCCGGAGCTTTTCGTGATTGCCCCGAGAATGCGGGAAGAAATGCTGATCCGGGCGTCGATCGATGAAGCAGACATTGGGTTGATTCGAGATGCCAAAGAGTCAGATCAGCCGGTCTTCTTTTCGGTGGATGCATACCCCGAAGTTGTCTTCAGCGATGCCAAAATTCAGCAGATCCGGCTGAGCTCCACGACCACTCAGAACGTCGTGACGTATCCGGTCATTGTGTCGACTGCAAACCCGGAGCTTAAACTTTTGCCTGGGATGACCGCCAATCTGACATTCCAGGTAAGAGAACTGAACGGCATCCTTAAAGTGCCCAACGCTGCCCTGCGTTACTTTCCGGAGAAGGACCTTGTTCGAGAAGAGGACCAGAAACTGCTCGAGCTGAACCTGTCGTCAGAATCGACAGAAGAAACAGTCACCAGTTCAGAGACGCCGCCGGTCGACGATGTGGCGCGGGCGACCATCGCGTCCAGTAAACGCATCGTGTGGATTCAGGAAACGGAAGCCGATCGCTCCCGATCAGGATCGGAAGCCACATCGGAAAGTCGACCCGCCGATGCGTCAGGACCTGCAAATGATCCATTAAAGATGATGACTGGCAAGCTTCGGGGTATCAGCATTCAGATTGGCGACAGCGACTACCAGTTTACCCAGGTGTTGTCCGGTGATCTGAAGCCGGGGGATGAACTGATTGCCGGCGTTAAGCCTGCGGGGGCTCCATGAGTTTCTTTTTGACAATCAGCGTAGCCATTCGCGCTCTGCTGAGAAACAAGATGCGCGCCACACTGACCGTGTTCGGTATCGTGATCGGGATCTCTGCCGTGACGACAATGGTGTCTGTGGGAAGCAGCGCCGGTCAGTTGTTGCAGGATCAGCTGCAGTCCATCGGAACCAATTTCATCGTGGTGCAGCCGTCGTTTGAAAAGCGCAGAGGTGTGCAGACCGGCAGTCTGCCTTCACTGACGGACGAAGATGCGCAGGCGATCGGTCGTGAATGCGATGCCGTACTTGCATTTTCTCCGCTGGTTTTCGGACTGAAGCCTGTTGTTCGCGGCAACACGAACATGCAGCCCAAGGAGATGTGGGGAGTCGGTGTCGATTATCTTCGAGTTCGCACATGGGATATCGAAGCGGGCGGTTTCTTTACAGAACGCGACGAACGAGCCGGAAACTGTGTCTGTGTCGTCGGGCACACTATCGTGAGAGAATTGTTTCCGGCAGACAATCCGATCGGTCAGCAACTGCGAGTCGGCAACATCCCGTTCACGATCGTGGGGGTGCTCGGCAAAAAGGGGGCGTCTCTCACTGGCGATGATCAGGACAATGTCATGCTGATGCCGTACACAACAGTTTTGAAACGGCTACAGGGAACTTCGTTTCGAAACGTGAACGCCATTCTTGTTGGAGCCCGCGCACCGGAACTGATTGATCTGGCGAAGGCGGAGATTCAGCAGCTGCTGATGGATCGACATGACATTGCCGTCGGGCAGAAACCCGATTTCGAGGTCGTCACCAGTGCCCAGCTGTCGGAACTCTTTGGCCGGATCACGGGAATTATGACAATGCTGCTGGCATCTATCGCCGGAATTTCGCTGCTGGTCGGTGGAGTGGGCATTATGAATATCATGCTTGTTTCTGTCACCGAACGCACTCGAGAAATCGGGATTCGGATGGCCGTCGGTGCTCGAGGCCGTGACATTATGATCCAGTTTCTGATTGAATCCGTCGTGCTCAGTTGCTTCGGCGGAGCAATTGGTCTGGCACTGGGAATCCTCGCGTCGCTCGGGATTACACGGTTGATTAACTCCATCAGTAACGGAGCCGACTGGCCAGTTGTTGTGTCCATTCCCGCTGGCATCGTGGCGATGGTTTTTGCTGCTGTCGTGGGGCTTGTGTTCGGACTTTATCCAGCGTGGCGTGCCAGTCGACTCGATCCCATTGATGCGCTGCGCTATGAGTAGTTGTTAAAGACCTGATGCAATTCGCCAGCCCGTGAAAGGTCGATGAGCCAGACGCGGTCTCACATATCATTGGCAGATGCCGATAGTTGCATTAGACCGCATGGGATTCAGACCGCCGCAGATGCGTCTTCTCCAGGGAAATATTTGCACTGGAGCCCAGCTGGACAGCGCCATGTTGGGTCGGATGTTCAGGGCTTGAAAAATCGATATTTTCGCGTTTTCGCCCTATGCGGGACAGACAAACTGAACCTCGAACCTGTCGCTGTCCAGTTAGACCCGGAAAAGCCCTCGCATCGCACTCCACAGACCGCGTCATGGCCGGTGCCTGGCACGTCATGTCTTCTCCCAAACCCATCCTGCCACAAAGACACACATAACTTAAGGGTATGTATGCCTTACCCCGCCTTCGCCACTCTTACTGTCGACTTCTTCAGTGTCTTCTGGCGTGGTTGTCTCTGAGGCGAAGCAGTTTAGTCAAATTGTGATGATTCGGGCAGAAAAGCAGGTATGCGGCGTATCCCTATTCAGTTATGAGCAAACGGGACTGAATCGTCTGTACTGCTGGACGTTTATTTAGCACCAGGCCTCAGGTGCTCATCTCAGTACACCGTCCGTGGACTTAGCTGCGACCTGTGGAGTGCTGTGTGGTTGCTGCAGCATGAACGGCGGAAGTCATTCAGACGGTGGAAGTCAATTGAAGTTGATCACAGCCGTGCTGTGAGACACGCCGGTACGGTGGTTTGGCGTTGCTGCTGATACAGGGAGCAACGCTGTTTATTGGCGTTTCACTCTTTGAAGACTCAGTCGACAGGCCATTCACTGCGCTCAGCAGCTCACAACGTCACTCTATAAAAAAATAAGACCCTGCGAACCGAGCAAAGAATCTCCATGACAACAAACACAGAAGCTCTGGAACTGTCGTCCCCGCCGGGACCGCCTGACGATCACGATGCTGCGGGCGTTGCTGCGGAGATGCGGATTGAGTGCCGCAGTTCGGAACCCCCGGCTCACCGTCAATCCTGAACGCTGAATCTTTCCCGACTTTTTACCGCGACTTGCGTCGCTTAGAGACGAGTTCACCTTGTCCCTCTTTTTCTGGCTGTCTGGTTTGAAGCGTCGTCTGAGTCTCTCGGCGAATGTGCCAAGCACGCGCAGCACGCGGCGTTCATCGGGGTCGAGTCAGCCCGCGCTCTGTTCGGCGAATGTGCGACGCACGCGGCGTTCGTCGCGGTCGAGTCAACCCGCGCTCTATTCGGTGGAACGTCTCGAATCGCGGCAATTGCTGTCGGCGTCACCGGTCGGACCGGAATTCCGGGTCAACACGATCACAGCCGGCAGTCAGACCACGAACCAAACTGGCCACGGTCGTTCCATAGCGATGGACGCCGACGGCGACTATGTCGTCACGTGGACCAGCAACGGTCAGGACGCCGCCTCCAGCGATGGCGTGTATGCGCAGCGTTACAACGCGGCGGGATTCGCGCTGGGGGGAGAGTTCCAGGTCAACACGTACACCACGGGTAATCAGAAGAACTCAACGGTGGCGATGGACGCGGCCGGGGACTTCGTCGTCACGTGGACCAGCCAAGGTCAGGACGGCGACGGCGATGGCGTGTATGCGCAGCGTTACAGCGCGGCGGGAGTCGCGCAGGGGGGCGAGTTCCGGGTCAACACGACCACGACCAGCAGCCAGGGCGCCTCAACAGTGGCGATGGATGCGGTCGGGGACTTCGTCGTCACGTGGACCAGCCAAGGTCAGGACGGCGACGGCGATGGCGTGTATGCGCAGCGTTACAGCGCGGCGGGAGTCGCGCAGGGGGGCGAGTTCCG
>CAMAXD010000201.1 GCA_945861975.1 Candidatus Kuenenia stuttgartensis
TTTAGTGTCCTGATTCTGTGCAATACACGGAAGAAGCGTAAATCATCGATAAACAACCTTGAAGTTGTCTCCTACGAGGGATTGAGGGATTCGGCAAGTTTCGTTAGACATCGCAGTTGTTTGCGTCGTGGAAGTTTGAACAGTTTTCAGCACACGCGGCCGTCGCAGGTTGGCCCGGTGTTTTGGAGTAGTCCATGGTATGCCGTCAAATGGGTAGAAAAAAACTGGCACAATTCGTCTGCATTGCGCTGCTTTTGAGCCTGACGAGCACGGTCAACGGTCAGGATGTCGTGCGCATTGATGCGACTGAAGCCCAGATGCAGATCAAGCGGCAGGTACCAATTTCTTCCGAAGTCGCTGGCACACTCGTCACAGTAAATCCCACTGAAGAAGGGATCCTGGTCGCCAAAGGTGAGATGCTGATCAAGCTGAATGATTCGGTAATTGCGGCCGAAGTTGCTCGAGCACGAAAACAATCCACACTGACGACAGAGATCGAATTCGCAGAAGTAGCCCTGGCGACGGCTCTGGAAGGCCAGACTCAAAAACGTGACGCAAACGTCCGCAGACCAGGCGCGTTTACTCCGAGCGAAATGCGGCAGGTGGATCTGGAAGTTCGCAAAGGGGAAGCTCAACTTTCAAAGTCGAACGAAGACAAAGGTTTGGCAGAACTTGATCTGAAGATTAAGGAAGCTCAACTGAATCAATACACGGTGTTTGCTCCGTTTGATGGTTTCGTCACCAAAGTCCAAAAATACGCAGGTAACAACGTTCGACCGGGCGATCCTGTTCTGACACTGACAGACATGTCGGAACTGCGTGCCTCTGTAAAAGTCCACTTCAAACATCGCGATCTGTTATTTGTTGGCGACGAAGTGGAGATTCGCATTGTGACTCAGCGGGGAGCCGGAGCAGTAGAACGACAGCCAGCGGCAGCACCAGCAGAGGATTCGGACCCTATTTTCGGTGACGCTCCGACCGGCAAGAAGGGCGGCCCCTCTGCGGATCCCGGGTTTGCACTGGAACCTGATGAAATTTCCGATGCAGAAATCTTCGTCGGTCGAATTGACCTGATTGACCCTAAGGTTGAGCCGGACTCAACTCAGTCGCTGATGATACGGCTGGGCGTTACAGTCCCCAATCGTCAGGACAAGTATGGGCGATATATGCTGCAGGAAGGTATGCCGGTTAAGGCGGTGATTCTTGCAAAAAAACGATAACTCTGCCAACGCAGGCAACATGGTCGCTTCTAATCAGCGACCAATCCCGCTCAGGAAACGCGCGGACCTCGTCGTTGCGAAAATTGATTACCTGGGTGTCGGCTATCAGGTCATTAAGGACCCCGTTGCGCTCAAGTATCATCGGCTGCAGATGGAGCAGTACCGGATCCTTGAGTTTCTGGACGGCAAACGCAGTCTTGAAAACGTCCGCGACGATCTCAAGTCCGAGTTCCCAACACTGCAGATTACGCTCAGCGATATTCAGCAACTGATCACAGACCTCCACAAAAAAGGTCTTGTGGTCAGTGATCGTCCGGGGCAGGGGGCGTCGGTAGTTCGCGAGCGGCAGAAGACACGCAAGGAGAAGATCAAGCAGACGTTGATGAGCCTGCTTTCTCTGCGGTTGCCCGGCTGGGACCCGGAGAGAACTCTGCACCGGATGCACCCCTACATCGCGTGGATCTTTCATCCGGCTGCTGTCACGATCTGCATGATATTCGTGGTGTCATCGTGGCTGGTTCTGGCGGCAAACCTCGAAGAATTTCACGGACGCCTGCCGGAGTTCCAAAGCTTCTTTGGCTGGCCAAACCTGATTTATCTCTGGGCCACATTGGGGATCGCCAAGATCATCCACGAGTTCGGCCACGGGCTCAGTTGTACTCATTATGGCGGAGAATGCCATGAGATGGGTGTGATGATGCTGGTGTTCAGCCCATGCCTGTATTGCGACGTGACTGATTCGTGGATGCTGAAGAATAAATGGCATCGCATCATTATTGGTGCAGCCGGAATGTATGTCGAAGTCATCTTGTCCGCCGTTGCGATCTACGTCTGGTGGTTAACAAAGCCCGGACTGCTGCATCACCTTGCTCTGAACACGTTCTTTGTGACAACAATCACCACCGTCATTTTCAACGCCAATCCGCTGATGCGTTTCGACGGTTACTATATGATGAGCGACTTTCTGGAGATTCCGAATCTCCGTCAGAAGTCTGAAAAGCTGCTCAAGGAAGCCTTTTCGTGGTACTGTCTGGGAATCGAATCCCGGCCGGACCCGTTTATGCCGGAAACAGGTCGCGCGTGGTTCGTGACTTATGCGATTGCGGCCTGGTGTTATCGCTGGGTCGTCCTGGTTTCTATCAGCATGTTCCTTTACACCGTGCTGAAACCGTATGATCTGCAAAGCCTTGGGGTCACAATGTTGATCTTCTCCATGGCCGGCATTTTCTTTGCAATGTTTCGTAGTATCTATCAAATCATCGCCACACCTCGGATGGAACCCATGAGCAAGACAAAAATGGCAATCTCCGGGACCATCTTTGCCGGTCTCATCTGGGTCGCATTCACGACTCCGATTCCGTGGTACCACGAAGCTCCGTGTGTGCTTGAGCCACGTGGAGTTGTGACGGTATCTGCTCCGATCGCAGGCCAGGTGGTACTGCCCGAGGACTATCGGGAGTATTACGAATCACTTGCGGCGTTTGAGACCAATATTCGCGGCAAGCTGCGAAAGAAGGCAGATACATCAGATCCCGATGTGCTGCTCATTGATCCCGCAAAGCTAAAGCTGCTGGAAGGGATGCCGACCCCGGACGAGTACGCTCGTATCCCGCGAAATGGAGAAACCGTTAAGAACAACGAGGTGATCGCCATTCTGGAGCAGGCCGACGACTACAAACGCCGCGACGATCTTTACAGCCGGGTTGCAGAACTGTATCTGCGGTCGCTGGAGATTTCTCGCTACGACGAAATGTTGTACGTCAAAGGGGCAACCGATTCCCTGGCTCAGGCCATGATGCTGCAGGAAACGATACGGGAACTTGTGAAGCTGAATGTGCAGCGAGTTGTCAGGGCGCCGTCTGAGGGTGTACTGGTGGCCGCGAAACGCGTGCCCGAAGAGTCGGCCAGTGAAATTGATCCGATGAAGCTGGATCCCTGGCACGGAACGCCGCTCGATCCGAGGAACGCAGGCTGTCGAGTCGAAGCCGGACAAGAACTGGCCAGTATCGCACCGTCCGACAAAGTGCAGGCCGTGCTGTACGTTGACCAGGGTGATCGAGATGACCTTGGTGACAAGATGGAAGTAGAGATTAAGCTGGATCACCTCGCTGACATCACATGGGTCACGAAGGTGACTCAGGTTTCCCTCAAAGGTGAAGTGATGGCTCCTGAATCGCTGACGACTCGCTTCAACGGACCGTTGGCCACCAAGCCAAGTACTCAGGGGCAGGAACAATTGGCCAGCACTGCATTCCGCGCGATTGCAGAAATGCACTTCGACGATCCAGTAAGCCAGCCGGATTCAGTGCTCATGAAGCCCGGCATGCGCGGGAATGCTCGATTCATCATTTCCAATCGAACGGCTGTTCACTGGCTTTGGCGATACTTGTCTGAGACGTTCCGGTTTCGCGTGTAGAGCGATTCAGCGACGTGACTCGATGAGAAATGCGGGATTGAACGACATCGAATCATCCCGGCGAGTACCGCTTCCCACAGAGCTCTGCAGCACTTTGGCTTCCTGAAAGTTTCCACGCAATGCTCATCCTTTCCATTGGCAGCCTGGCGATTCGACTCCAGTATGCTTCTCTAGTGGGACTGGCCAGCCTGTTATCGGCGGTGCTGTTGACAAGCTCCCTCCGGGCTTCCGATCTGCCGGCCTCCGGGGCAAAGTTCACGGCCACTGATTCGATCAGTCTGGACATTGATCCCCTGCCGGATGCGAAGGAATGCCTTGAAGGATTGCGATGGAAGCCCGATGCCTTTGAAGTGACGTGTGAAAGTGTCGAAGGCGAACATGGCGACCTGCTCGTGCGTTTTCCCTCAGCGATGCCGTCCGGTGATACCATCAATGATAAAGTCTGTCTCGAATGGTACGTTGCCAAAGATGCATCCGGTCAGCCAGTAACGGCAAGGGCTGTCGTCGTGGTCCATGAATCCGGACGCGGTATGACTGTCGGCAGGATCTTTGCTCGAGGCCTGGCCGCTCAGGGACTACATACGTTTATGGTACAAATGCCCGGCTACGGAGTTCGTCGTACAGAAAGCACAGGGAAGCCGGAGCTCATGCTGACATCCATGAAGCAGGCCGTTGCTGACGTGCGACGTGCGCGCGATGTAGTCGTCTGCATGCCACTTGTTGACGACACAATTATAGGAGTTCAGGGCACCAGCCTCGGAGGGTTCGTCACATCAACTGTCGCCGGGATGGACGATGGTTTTGACCGCGTCTACATCTTGCTGGCAGGAGGCAATCTGCATGATGTCATATTGAGTGGTGCCAAGGATGCCGCCAAAGTCCGGGAACGACTGGAATCGCTGGGAATCAACGGCGACAAAGTTCGTGAGCTGGCTCGGCCCGTTGAACCCTTGCGACTGGCTCATCGCATCAATCCGCAGAAAACATGGTTGTACAGCGGAATGTACGACGACGTCGTCCCGCCAAAATGCAGTTTCGCGCTGGCGGAAGCCGCCAAACTTCCGGAAGGTCACCACATCGAAATGCCAACCGATCATTACACGGGAATCGTGTTCCTTCCATCCGTGATAGTCGAGATCAAGAAGAGCATGCAGGACGAATAATGCCATCAGCCCGCGGGGAAATCATATCGCCCCTTCAACTCGGACGGTCAATCCAATGCATTTGCACGTTGACCAAATCATGAACCTTAAAGTTCCTTCAGCCGTTTTTTCGCGTCTTCCACTTTGGCATGCTGCGGATAACCCTCGATCAATTGCTGATAACAATTCTTCGCCTGATCGACATCCTTGAGAACTTCAAAGCATCGAGCCGCCTCGAATAACGCCATCGCAGACCATTCCGGATGACGGTAAGCAAAGGCCACTTTCAGAAAATGCTTCGTAGCCTCTTTATGGTTCTTCTGAGCAAAGAAGCATTCACCAATCATGAAGCGAGCTTTCGCAGCGGTCTCGGTATCGGTCTCCTCCGTCACCTTCTCATAAGCATTAATCGCATCTTCAATCTTATCCTGCTGCTGCCAAGCCCAGCCTGTTCCATACCGGGCTTCAGACTTCAACTCAAAGTCGGGATACTCTTTCAGAACTCTCTGATGATAGTTAAGGCTGTCTGACCATTTCTCCAAAGCCGCTGCACACTCTCCGGAGCGAAAAATTGCCAGTGCAGCATAAGTCGATTGATTCGCCGCAATGACCGGGGCGTAATGATCAAGGGCTGCCTCCCACTGCTTCTGGCGATAACCACATTCCGCCAGAAGGAACTCAGCATCCCCGGCCAGAGCCCCTTGCGGAAACTGCTTCAATTGCGTCATGAATCCGTCAGCAGCTTCTTTCAGCAGGTCCTGCTTAAAGTAGCTCCATGCGAGTTTGTGCGCGGCCTTCTCACCCAGTTCACTGTCTCCCGCTTTTGCCAAAGTGCTCTGGTAGGCCATTGCGGCTTCCGCATACTTCTCTGTTTCATACAGTGATTCACCCACTCGAAACAGACTTTCCACCGCCAAAGGACTCTCGGAGTAGTCCTGGCCAAGCCGCTGGAACGCAGCTATCGATTCCGGCTGTTGTCCCAATTCGAAATGAGCCCAACCTAATTCATAGAGAACTTTGTCAGCATCCGCATACTTGGCATCAGCCTTCAGGATTCCCGCATAAACTTGGGCAGCGTCAGCAAACTTCTGCTGCCCCGCCAATGACAACCCCTGCAGGTATTGAGCATCCAACGCCTCCTTCTGAGCAGGCGATGACTTCAAATACTCCAGCACATCCTTTTCAGCGGCCTCATACTGTTGTAGCTGGAACTCCGCCATTGCTCGCACATACAGTCCCTTGCGAGCCTGTTCCGATCCTGCAAAATTCTTCACTAACGATTCCACAGCTTCTACGGCAGCCGCAGAATTGCCCTTCTTGAACTGACACCAACTCAGGCCATACTGAGCGTGAGCCGCAAACATGCCCTGAGGCCACGACTTGATGACTGCGGCATACTGAGTCACTGCGTCATCGAAATTGCCCGAAGCATAAGCGACTTCTCCCAACCGAAAAGTCGCTTCTTCCAGCACAATGCTTTTCGGATACTGAGTCTGCAATTGCTTCAACCTGGCGGCACTGTCAATCGGACGATCCAGACGACGATAAACATCCGCCAGAATCAGCAGTGTCTGGTCCGACTGCTCATGATCAGGTTTTGCCTTGAGCGATTCCTCAAAGCGTTCTGAGGCGGCGGCCAACTGCTCCTTAGCGAGTTCACATCGCCCAAGAACTGAGAGAGCCTCGCTTTTCAGCGCGGGATCGGACAGGGTGGCAAGAACCGGAGTCAGCCATTTGACAGCATCATCATTTCGACCGGCTAACTGCAAACCAAGGCCCGCCCGCACTTTCGCCAGCGGGGCATTTTGATGATCAGGACTCTGCTTGAGGAACTCCTCATAGAGCTCCACAGCGGCATCAAATTCTTTCAGTAGCAGCCGCGATTCAGCTCCGATAAAGATAACATCCGGCAGAAGTTTATCCTGAGGAAAACTCTGCCGAAACAATTCGGCGTTCTGTTTAGCGGCCGCGTTATCTCCCAGATCCAGCGCTGTCAGAGCTGACATGTAACCGGCCTGCGATGCAAGTTCCTCCTGAGCATACTTCTTTGCAAAGTCGGCGTACAGAGCTGCCGTTTCTGTTCTTCTTCCAGGCAGCTCGTACAAGGCATCAATACGTGTCAGGATAAGCTGCGGCAGAGCAGGGCTGCTGGAATGTTTCATGATCGCCACATCCAGAACTGCCAATGCCTGCAGAGCACTCTTTTCTTTCAGCAATGCTCGCGCAATCCACTGACTCGCTTCGGCGGCTTCCGGCACGTCACGCTTCGCGACATTCTCCAGTCCTGTTCGAGCGACCGAATACTGCCCGATCAGATAGTAGCACTTCGCACCAGCAACCACGGACGTATCGTAGTGCTTCGTCTTCGGAAACTCCTTCGCCACGGTCCAATAGATCGCTCCGGCCTCCGCGTACTTTTTCTGCTCGTAAAGACAACGAGCCTGACGCAACATGGCCGTGTCTGCAAGCGGAAACTCTTTGGCTCGACTCACCAGTTCAAACTGTTTCGCGGCCTCCACAAATTTCTGCTCTGCAAAAAGACATTCCCCGTTTCGCATCCGCACTTCCGTCAGCAAAATATGCTTCGGAAATCGCTTTTCAAAATCGGCGAAGGTCTGTTGAGCATCCGATGGCTGCTTTAGCGATTCCAGACAAACTCCCAACGCATAAAGCGAGTCCGGGACGAGTTCATCCTGCGGAAAGGTTTTGGCAAGTTCGCGATAGCTGTCAGCCGCTTCCTGCATTCGGTTCTGCTGGTACTGACTCTCACCTTGATAATACATCGCCCGAGCGGCAAATTCGCTCTTCGGGAAGTCTTGGCCCAGTCGTACAAACAGGGCTTCCGCCCGCGCGTAATCTTCAGGCTTCTTTGCTTCCTGAGCAAGGCTGTACCACGCCGTTCCGCAGTTCAGAATGGACTGATCCAGCAGTTCAAACTTTGGGTACTTTTCCAGCACTGAGGCGAACGTGGCGACGGCTGTTGCATACTGCTTCGCCTGAAGCTGGCAGGTGCCGAGATAGTGCGTGGCTTTATCCACACGAGGATCTTGCGCAAACCTCGTCAGAAACGTTTGCCACTCTTCGATGGCCGAGTCATACAGTTTCTGATTCTGGAAACCCACTGCGACCGCAAACTGCCGAGTCGCGGCTTCTGATTCCTGCCCACGGCTGCTCGCTGCACACGGACCCATAGCGAAAAACGCCAGCAGGAAAAGAAATGCTGCGGCCCGATGTTTTACCGACTTGAGCATTCCGGCAGAGCACATGACTGAGTTCCTGATGTCATTCGTTTGAACTTTGTTTTCCGTCACCGAAGTCGAGCGTCTTCTGACGGTCTTCACGCCCCAGTTCCTTGTACAGAAAGCTGGGCTGGATGTCTTTATTCTTCTGATACTTGCCCGAGCTATATTCGGTAATCTCACCTTCAACCGTATGGTAGAAGACCTGGCAAACCTGCACGCCAGGATAAATCCGAATCGGCTGGATCGCAATCATCTCCAGCGTCCAGTACCCACAAAAGCCTACGTCGCCGAAGCCTGCAGTGACATGCACAAACATCCCCAGCCGACCGATCGAAGATCTGCCTTCAAGCATCGGCACAAGGTTGCGAGTTTCCGTGTACTCAATCGTGCGACCAAGATACATCTGATTTGGCTGCAGGACTAATCCTTCCGGCGGAATCAGGATCCTGCGAAAGCGATTGGGACGCTTCATGTCCAGAATGATTTCTTCATAGACCAGAAGTTCATCATGCAGGCGCAAGTTGTAACTGTTGGGATTGAGCTGATCCTCGTTGAAAGGATCGATGCCAATGTCCGTACCGAGGCGAGCCTTGATTTCGCTGCCGCTAAGAATCATGGAACACCTGCCGCCCGAAAGACTCGGTAGCGGCTTCTGCAGAGGGTCTGTGGTAAAAGTTCATGAGCTAACAGACCGGTGAACTCCCTCCAGGAGCCTGACGGTCTGAACAGCAACGAGAATAACGAGCGAACGCTCTTGATGACTCCAGGCACTTCCTGTGCGCCGGTCGACCAGGATTCCACCAGCAGTGCGGAGAGTACGGCAGTCGACTGCGGGATTCAACCGGACGTCAGTTTTTCGAAATTGTTCCGGTCACCGTCATTTGATTCTGACCGCCCTGTAGAGTGGCCAGGTTTCCCGTCAGGAACTGCACATTCAGGGTGATTGTGCATTGCCGGGGCCTGTGCAGGAGACCTGAACCTCGGCTGCCTCATCGCCACTCGCGTAGTCTGTCCGGACATCGGCGACATCAAACCGCCACCGCGCACTTGAGTTGCCCGAAATTCGAGTCAATCTCAGCCGAGCGTCACGTTTGAAAACTGGGCTGTTGACATGCCCGAAAGCATGATCTGTGGTAAAGCGAATCGTCGCCCGGGTTCCGGAAGTCGTCCGTGCGGACCACAACTGGCCGGAAAACAGCACATCAGAACCCCTGCATCGGGTGAGTTACCGTTCGGTTCGGGCTCAACGCATCCCACTGCATCGCAGGGGGAATACGGACCTGCATACCGAGTGCATCCTGAGGACACAAATCCTGCACCGCCGCCAGCAGCAGGATCGCCGGTATCATATTGTCGAACAAAAAAATCATCGGAATGCCGCAAAGTCCACGGGGACCGCCGACTGGCAATGCACGCTCATCCTGAACGCCAAGCGGAATGTTTTCACCGATCAGGTGTTCAACATATTCTCCATCAACTGAATCGCGGCGGGACCAACGAGTACCACGAAGATCCCCGGGAAGATGAACAGGACAAGCGGGAAGATCATCTTCACGGCAGACTGCTGAGCCTTCTCTTCGGCCATCTGGCGACGTTTAATTCGCATGCTGTCGGACTGTACTCGCAGAGCTTGTGCGATGGACGAACCGAAGCGGTCAGCCTGAATCAGAATGGCCACCAGGGCACGCATGTCATCCACGCCAGTGCGTACGCCAAGGTCATGCAGAACTTCGCGACGTGGCTTGCCCATCTGCAGTTGCATATTGGCCGTGGCAAGTTCGGAACAAACTTCCGGAGCACTAGGGGCCAGTTCCTCAGAAATTCGACGCATACCGGCATCAAGACCAAGGCCAGCCTCTACGCAGACCACAAGCAGGTCCAGTGCATCAGGAAGTTGCAGAAAGATCTTTTGCTGTCGGCCGGATTTCATCAGAGTCAACACGAGTTCCGGAATATAGAATCCGGCACCGCCACCCATCACGAGCGACATCAACGAGTCCTTACTGAACCCGGTGGATACAAAGCCATAAACGGAACCGAAGAAGAGTCCGCCAATCAGGCAAGTCAGCTTGATGGCCAGGTAGTTTCTCGTCGCGTTCGGCTTGGATAAACCGGCATTCGCAAGTCGAGTCTTGAGGTTGCTCTGTTCAAGTTCGCTCTTGGATTCCAGTGCTTTGGACATCGCCGGAGCGGCTTTCTCAATCATGCTGCCCATTGCGGAGCTTGACTGTGCGCCTTCACGCCTTTGACGCGCAAATGGGTCTCGCCACTCTTCCAGACGTTCCGAGGCCCGGGAAGATTTCCGAGAGAACATGCTCACAACGCCCCACAGACCGGCTGTGATGGCGATGAAAGCGGCTATCGGAAGTATTGTGGTAGTGTCCATGACGTTGTCTCGAACGATCAGATAAACCTGGAAACGAGTTACTGTACTGAAGGCGGCCTAACGCGGTATTACGAAGCGTCGCTGATCACACCTTAATATCCACAATTTTCTTGATCGTAAAGGCACCAAGAATCTGCAGGAAAATGGCCACACTGATCATCTGCCGGCCAATCTCACGGTTAAACAACAACATGACGTAGTCGGGATTCAGATAGTACACGGTAAAGAACAGACCGATCGGCAGGGCCATCAGCACGATCCCGCTGATTCGACCTTCACCAGTCAGAGCTTTCACCATGCCCAGAATCTTGAAGCGTTCGCGAACCAGGTAACTGATCTTGTTCAGAATCTCAGCAAGGTCACCCCCGGCCTGCCGCTGAATCGCCACCGCTGTAACAAAGAACTGAAGGTCCA